>JAEZSD010000107.1 GCA_023422095.1 Bacillota bacterium | reverse complement strand
GCTCCAAGCTGCATCATCAAAGCAGCATCGGCAGGAGTGGCGACTCCCCCAGCCGCAAAATTGACAACTGGTAATCTACCATTTTCGTGCACTAATTTTAATAAATCAAAAGGAACACCAAGTTCTTTGGCTTTGTTATAGAGTTCATCTTCTCTTAATGATTGAACTTGTCTAATTTCGCTTTGAATTAAGCGCATATGGGTAACGGCTTGAACAACGTCACCAGTTCCTGGCTCACCTTTAGTTCGAATCATCGCCGCACCTTCGGAGATTCTTCTTAATGCTTCGCCTAAGTTTTTAGCTCCGCAGACAAATGGAACGGCAAACTTTGTTTTGTCGATATGATAAACATTATCAGCAGGGGATAAGACTTCACTCTCATCGATATAATCGATTTCTAAAGCTTCTAAAATTTGGGCTTCGACAAAATGTCCAATTCTTACTTTTGCCATAACTGGAATTGTCACAGCAGCTTGTATTTCCTTTATTAATTTCGGATCACTCATACGAGAAACACCGCCAGCCGCTCTAATGTCAGCCGGAATTCTCTCTAAAGCCATAACAGCACAGGCGCCAGCTTCTTGAGCAATTCTTGCTTGTTTGGCGCTAGTAACATCCATGATAACTCCACCCTTTAGCATTTGGGCTAGTTCTTTGTTTAATTGATAACGATCATTCATATTCATACCTCTAAATTTTCAAAATTATCTGTTTGATTACTAGTATTATACTTGTAATTGATAGCTTTTAAATAACCAGTGATAAAATAATATAACGGATTTTCATTTTTATTTGCTTTCTGACTCATCTTTTGCCTTTGTATTTGATATTGCTGAAATAGCATTTTTTGTATATTTGGAAAATCGAAATATGCAAATAGGGATCCCAAGAATGGAACTCAAAATGATTTCAGACATACAAAAAAGTAGTTTTATCATAATCCTATTTCGAAATATGTCATTATGTTTGTAAAGTTATCTTATTTACAATATGATTTCATCAGCACATTGATGAAGTGCGAAAAAATGAAGGTAAAATTATGGATTGGAATGCATTTTGGAACTCGATTTGGACTATTAATACATTGTGGATTGTTTTAGAATTTTGTGGCATTGTTTTGGCAAAAATAGTTGAGGTATCGATAGGCACTTTGAGAAGCATTTTGATTGTAAAAGGTTATCGAAAGGTGGCTGTCCTATTAGCGGTTGTTGAAATCGCTCTCTGGGTATTTGTCGCTTCTCGTGTAATTGTTGGTTTAACTGAGTCCCCTTATAAAGGTATCGCCTATTCGTTAGGCTTTGCAGCAGGTGTTTGGTTCGGATCCATTCTTGAAGAAAAACTGGCTTTTGGAAAAATACTCGTTCAAGTTATCACTTCCGAAGAGATGGGGAATATCATTTGCTCGACCCTACGTTCTCAAGGATTAGGCGTGACAACCATGGATGCCGAAGGAAAAGATGTAAAAAGAAAAGTTTTGATGATTTACACAAATCGTCGAGGCAGCAAAGATATAAGCAAAGAAATATTAACTATCGATCCAAGCGCGATGATTGTTAAGAATGATATATCCAGTCTGACTGGTGGACATATTGCCAAAATTGGCGGATTATTAAAATAATATTCTAGTGTTAATTAACAAATTTTGAACTCTCAAATGGAAGGTTTTTATATTTGATAAAATTAAAAATCCCCAAAAGGGGATTATTATTTAAGGATTTCAAAAGCTTATTTGAATTTTGCTTTATGACACTCAAGTTGTAATTTGTCTGTTCCAAATGGATCAAAGATAAACTTTTCTGGAAGCAATTCAGTAATAGTGATTTGCATCTTTGGGTTATCGCAAATGTAAACTTCATTGGCAACAAGTTTTTCGCTACTCAAATAAACAAGCACATCACCAATAATCATAAAGTGCTTTTTCTTCGGAAGAAACTTCTTTCCGTACTCAACGAATTCAGGAGTCAAATTAGCGAATTCCCTAGCAAGAAATTCTCGGCGATTAGCAAGCAAAACAGTGTCTTTCTTTTCTTCTGACATGATGGTCTCCCAACTTTCTAGTAGATATGAAACAGCTACTAATTAAATTATAAAGCTAACATCAATAGTAGTAAAGTTCGCTCGTTATAATTATCAATTTAAAAAAAGAATTTTCTTTGATGTTATTAAAGAGTAAAACAGTGTAATAAGAAATGATATAGTCTTACCTTATTGATAAATTAATCCCATTCAAAATTTGGTTTAATGAATAATGATATAATCATGCTTTTGTAGTAAGCAATTGTAGACATATTGCCGTTATCGGCATACAATGTAAACATGGAATATTTATCTGCGCAAGAAATGTCAAAAAAATGGAAACTTGCTCCTCGAACTATTCGATTCTATTGTCAAACAGGGAAGATTTCTGGGGCGAAATTAATGGGAAAAACATGGATAATTCCTGAAAATGCAGCAAAGCCAATTACTGAACGTTTAAGCAATGTGTTTCAAAGTTTTTCTAACAAAGAAAGCAAAAATGTAATCGTTGTCGGTGGTGGAATTAGCGGAGTTTTTTCGGCGATTCGGATTAAAGAAAAGCATCCTTTTTATAAGGTTTCCGTTTTTGAAAAGAACAACAAATTATTGCGAAAAATATATTCGACCGGTAATGGAAGATGCAATTTTGCAAACCAAGGAAATTTGAATAACAAATATAACCACGAGGGTTTTGTATTGCCAATCATTGAGAGTTTCTCTAGTTGTGAGATTACCCAATATTTTGAAACAATTGGAATTAAGTATAAATCGATCAATGATTTGCTCTACCCGTTGAGTGATACCGCCGAGACGGTCGCTCTTATTCTCAACAAAAAGGTTAATGAACTAAAAATTGAAGTCCATCTTGAAGAATCGATGATTGATTATTCTTCCAGTACCCTAATAACCGACAAAGGCACTTATCCTTTTGATTATCTAATCGTCGCTAGTGGAGGCAAAGCCGCCCCTCAATTCGGAAGTGATGGAAGTATATTTAATATACTAAAAAAGCATGGTTATGGCCTAGTTGATCCTAAACCTTCGCTTTGCCCAATTAAGGTTAAGGAAAACGTTAATTTAGTAGAAGGATTAAGAGCGAAAGTTAGACTTACTCTTCTCGTAGAGGGAAAATGTAAACACGAAGAAGAAGGAGAGTTACTTTTCAAAAAAGACGGTCTATCCGGCATTGCTATTTTTAATTTGACTCACTTCATCAATATGGAAAATATCAATAAAAAAATCAATATATGCGTTGATTTTGCTCCCGATTATGATGATATTAAGCCCAATCAATATATTCAATTTGTTCACCCTCGTCTTGCAGCCTATCTAACAAAAAATGGTTTGAATATTCATAAGACTATTTTTACATTTAAGAGCCTCTATGATTTTCCTAACGCTCAGGTTTCTGCAGGAGGATTGTCAATTAAAGAGGTTAATGAATCATTGAGGTCAAATAAAGAAAAAAATCTTTATTTTATTGGTGAAGTCCTAGATGTGGATGCGATATGTGGAGGTTTTAACATCATGTGGGCTCTTGCAT
>JAEZSD010000091.1 GCA_023422095.1 Bacillota bacterium | reverse complement strand
TCAAGTTGAACCAGATCCAGATTTTTCTGGCACTCTTTCACCTAATCCTGAAGACCCACGTTCTTATATCGAACCAATTAAGTTAGCAAAAGAAATAGGAGCTCAACTAGCTGTTATGACTGATCCTGATGGTGATAGAGTCGGGCTTGCCTATTTAGCTAGCGATGGGACTTATCAAACATTTACCGGTAATCAATCAGCCGCGATGTTAATTGACTACTTGTTTTCTCAAAGAAAAGAAAAAAACCAGCTCTCAAAGAATGGTGTAATGTATACCACCGTTGTAACCTCTTCTTTAGGTAAAGAAGTAGCAGAGTCCTACGGAGTCAAAGTTGAAGAATTTTTGACGGGTTTCAAATTTATTGGAAACCGCATTGATTATTATGAAAAAAATGGTGGACCTGATTTTGAATTTGGATATGAGGAATCTTATGGATGTTTAATTGCTCCATTCGCTCGCGATAAAGATGGATGTCAGGCAATTTTACTCTATTGTGAAATGGCTCTTTATTATCATCTCCAAGGCAAGGCTTTGGATATTGTGTGGCAAGAACTAAATGAAAGATTTGGATGGCATGTTGATAAAATTTTCTCTATTGAATTCTCTGGATCAACTGGCTTTGCCTCGATGAATAAACTTATGAATCAACTACATGATAACCCTCCATCTGAGCTTGATGGTATACCAGTTGTAAAGATTGAAGATTATCTGAAACAGATATCAATAGTAGGTAAAAAAGAGACACCAATTACTTTGCCTCAAAGTGACCTAGTCAAATTGTTCTTCGCTGATGGAAACACCATTTGTGTTCGACCGAGTGGAACTGAACCAAAAGTTAAGTTCTATTTTGGAATTGTTGGTAAGGATCGAAAAGCAGCTGAGGAAAAACCCGATAGTCTATATAAGCTCTTCAAAGAAAAGCTTGGTTTATAAACTTAAATAAAGTAAAAAGGTTTGGTTAAGATACAAACCTTTATTTTTAAAATGAAACTAAATTGCGGGTATTTTTCTTATTTTGTTCTTAAAAGTCCGACCGCATCTTTTACACGATTAAGAGTTTTATTTGCGACAATAGATGCTTTCGTAGCACCATCTTTTAATGCTTTGACATAGCTTTTTGAGGCAATGATTTCCTGATAACGTTTCTTAAAAGGTTCTAGCTCATCAACCACTGTTTGAGCGACTTCTTTTTTAAAGTCACCATAACGATAATCCTCGAAATGCTTTTCTGCTTCTGGAATGGAAATATCTTTTAGTGACGCATAAATAGTTAATAGGTTAGATATTCCGGGTTTATTTTCGACATCATATTTGACTTCACTTCCAGAATCAGTGACAGCTGACATGATTTTCTTTCTAATTACTTCGATATCATCTTTTAAATATATATCCCCTTTGGGGTCTGACTTACTCATCTTTTTGGTGGGATCAGATAAAGACAAAATACGAGCGCCAACTTTTGGAGTAACAGCTTTTGGCATTTGCAAAATATTACCATAACGTTGATTGAATCGATTAACTAGGTCGCGAGTAAGCTCGACGTGTTGAACTTGATCTTCTCCAACAGGAATGGTGTTCGCATCATATAAAATGATGTCGCAGGCCATTAAGACAGGATAGGCAAATAAGCCGAGACCAATTCCAGATTCTTTCATCTTGGCAGACTTCTCTTTGAATTGAGTCATGCGAGAAAGCTCGCCCATATACAAATAGTTTTGCATGATGGCGTTCATCTCAGCATGAGCGGAAACGTCACTTTGCAAAAACAAAGCCACTCTTTCAGGATCAAGACCGGCAGCAAGGTAAAATGAAACGATATCAATGCTATTTTCCTCTAAGACTTTTGGTTCGATTGGCAATGTTAAGGCGTGTAAATCAGCAATAAAAATGAAACATTCGCCAAGGTCCATCATTTTTGGCAAATTTTTTAAAACGCCGATGTAGTTTCCTAAGGTCAATTGACCTGTCGGCTTAATTCCAGTTAATATTCTTTCTGCCATATTTACGCCTCTTTTTACTTGCTATTAGTTTAGTTAATGATTGCGTAATTTTCAATCTCTGATTGGGACAAAGACGTTTCTTTCATGAATTTTAAAAAAGTATACGAGAAAAAAGCACTTTTGTTGTATACTACGAATGGGTGAAATTATGATTAAAATTTATACTTCTCCATCTTGTAGTAGCTGTCGTAAGGTTAAAAAATGGTTTGATGATCAGAAAATACCTTATGTCGAGAAAAATATTTTTGCCGCGACTTTAAATGAGAAGGAATTGACTGACATACTCATTAAATCAGAAAACGGTACAGAAGATATTATTTCTGAAAGATCAAAAATTATTAAAGAATCCAATGTTGATGTTGAATCAATGTCTGTAAAGGAATTGATCTCTTTTATTCGCGACAATCCTTCAATTTTGAAAAGACCAATCATGGTTGACGACCGCCGCATCCAAGTCGGATATAATCCTGATGAAATACGTGTTTTTATTCCTCACGCTAGAAGAATAGCGGAATGGGCGTGCCGTTCAGGTGAATGTCCCAACTATGAAACATGCGAGCATGTCCAAAACAATCTCTATTGTCCTAAATAACTTGTTGTATTTCTAATAGTTTAAATAAACGACTGCTCTTACTGGAGTAGTCTTTTTTATATTCAAGACCAAAGAAGCAACATAATTCTAATATAACTGACTCTGCTCTCTTTATTGAG
>JAEZSD010000072.1 GCA_023422095.1 Bacillota bacterium | reverse complement strand
TTGATTACATCGTTATTCACCACATAGAGCCCGATCACACTGCTTCAATTAGGGATATCATAAAGAAATACCCCAATGCTCAAATATATATTTCGATGATGGGTTCTGTTTTCTTCAAAAACTTCTTCCCTGATTTAAGTCATTTGAAGTTCAACATTATTAAAGAAGGTGACACTCTTCCTTTAGGAAGTCACACTCTTCGCTTTATCTCTGCTCCCATGGTTCACTGGCCAGAAGTCATGATGAGTTATGAAGAAAATCATCAAATTTTATTTTCCGCTGATGCCTTTGGCTCTTTTGTCACGGCACCTAATCCTTATGAACGTAATTATGAAAACAAAGCTTTCTTGCTCAGTGAATCAAGACGTTATTTTACTAATGTTATTTCAAAATACGCATCAAGTGTTCTCAATCTCGTTACGAAAATTAAAAATCTGCCTATCAAGATGATTTTGTCATTGCATGGTTTGGTTCATGAACAAAACATTTCTACCCTATTCTCATGGTATGGAAAATGGTGTACCCACACTCCAGAAGAAGATGGGGTTTTAATCTTATACGCCAGCATTTACGGGCACACCAAAGAAGCCGCATTGTATCTTGAAAAGGGCTTACAAGCAAGAGGCATCAAAACCATTATTCACACACTGAATATTGTTGATGTCAGTTACGCCTTATCCGATTCATTCATCTATTCAAAAATTATTTTATTAGCTCCAACCTTTAATGTCGGCCTTTATCCCAAGATGGAGATATATCTACGAACATTGATTGAGCATGGTGTACAAAATAAACATTTCTACATAATTGAAAATGGCACCTGGGCCCCTCAAGCCAAAGAATTGATGAAGAAATACATAGATGAGTTATCGAATTGCACGATTGACCCACTATCTCTCACGATAAAGTCCGCCCTTAAACAAACTGACTATCCAATACTTGACGACATAATCAAAAATGTATAAAAAAAGTCAGCCCTCAAAAGCTGACATCTTTTATTAGCATTTATTCTTTTTTCAAGCTTGTCATGTGATCGACAGGCATTGTAAAACAAATTCCATTCATTGGGGTATTTTTGCCTAACGAATTATCAATTGCATCGATGATGTTTTTAGCCACATCTTGAGAGACCACGCTGATGATAATTTCACGTTCAGGTTCATAATGAATGCCTAAAAATGAAGAGTATTTAGCTCCCGAACCACGCGCTGAAAGGATAGTTGCTCCGGTGGCTCCACAATTCTGAGCTACTTCAACAGCTTGGTCAGCAAAGCCAGCATTAACAATGATTAATAAAGCTTTCATGTTTTGATACTTGTCCATAATAAGTCTCCTTAGTGATAAATACACTCAATTGGTATGGTAAATGCAAAGCCTGTATTGGCTTGATTGAACATAAATTTCTCTTCTAAGAGCATTAATAAACCCGTGACTTGTGAGGAGCGAACAAAGGCGGTAATAACAACTTTCCTTGGCTCAGTTGCAAAGGGAAATAATGTGGCAAGTTTGCTGCCATCTAAAGTTCCATGTCCAAACATAACATTCAAATAGTTGGCGTTATTGTCATGCAATTCGCTAACTAGTTTGTCTTTTTGTTCACGGGGGGCAATAACCATTAGAAACACCACTTGGTCATTCATCATTTCTTCTTCTCACTTTCTATTGGATTGTTCTGAGTTAACAATGGATTAATTTCATCCTCGTAAGCTTGATTGTCAATAGATTGAACTTTCTTAATTTTCCGCTCATACATTATACCTAAAATTTGAATGATTATTAAGGGGGTGACGGAGATGAAGGCAATCATCCCAAAACCCTGCTCTAATATATCCTGATTTAATGCTTGACTAACTCCAAGAGTTAAAGGCGTTAGAAAAGCGCTCGTAATCGCTCCACCAGTAACCCCTCCAGAATCAAAAGCCAATCCAACGAAGAGCTTGGGCGTGAAAAACAATAACGTTAATGCAATCGCATATAAAGGAATGATGAAGTATAAAAAGGGGATTCCAAATATCACTTTGCAAATACACATAATGCTGGCTAGCCCAATTGATAAAGCTAAGCTAAGTTTGATAACTCTCTTCTTTAAAAATCCATTGGTAATTTCTTCGACTTGCTCCCCTAAAACCACGACAGCGGGTTCAGTTAGGGTAATAGCAAATCCAAGCACAAAACTAATTGGGATGAGGAACCACTTATAAGTTTCATTTTGAATGAATACCTTACCAATGTAGTTCCCTGCGAACGCAAAGCCAAAATCAATTCCGAATAAGAAAATGAACAAGCCAACAAACACAACCAAAGTACTTAAAATAATGCCAATAATCTTTTTCTTAGGTAATTTAATGAAGAAAAATTGAAAAAAGAGAAAAATTACGATGATTGGAGTTAAGGCTAGGGTAACGGATAATAAATTCGTTCCAATAGTTTCCCATATTCCTTTAGTTGTTTCAGGGGCATAAGGAACTGTCCCAACCGTTTGGAGAATTAAACCATAGATGAAAACAGCAATAATCGATCCCACGCTGGCAATACCAAGAATGCCAAAGCTCTCGTCTGTCGTTTTGTTTTTACTGACCGTTTTGCTTATACCCAATCCGAGAGCCAAAATAAAGGGGACAGAAATATCGCCAGTCGTTGCACCACTCGCGTCAAAGGCAAGGGCTTGATATTGTGAAGGGACGAAAAAGACAAGAGCAAAAATTGCTAAATATAAGACGAGAAAAACAATTTTGATGTTTATATTTCTAATAATGCGATAAATTGCGAAAGCAACTGCAATTCCTGTGCCAAATCCAACGACAAATAAAAATACGATATTATTGATTGGCTCAGCAATTTGTTCCACCTGCTTTGCCATCACTTGAATGGCGGGCTCCGCTATCGTCGCTACAAGACCAAACAAAAAGCCAAAGAGTAGTATAAAAACAATTTTGTTAAGTTTAGTAATGCTGCCACCAACAAGTTTTCCAACAGGTAGAATACTGCTGTCTAAGCCGGTTAAAAAAACAGCTTGTCCAACTAAAACCATAGCATAACCAATGCCAATTTTTAGATAGTCATAAACGATGTTTCCACCATTAAAGGGGAATACAGCAGTAACAATAATGATAATAGCTAATAGAGGAAGAGAAGAGAAAAAAACTTCACGGAGATAACGTAATAATTTCATGCATTTCTCCTTCCTTTTTAATTACTGAATTAATATTAGCATATTATTACAGCATTTCAATAAACAACCCTATCAATCCGAACGCAATGCTCGGGATACCAATGGTGAGGCCATAAAGAGTAAATCTTAGAAACGAAAATTTAACATTATAGGTCTTCAACAATGACATCCACATCAGGCCAGCCAAACTTCCAATTGGAGTGATGAATGCCCCAATGTTTGAAGCTACAATACTAGCGTATATTGATTCTGGAACTATGCTTGGCGATCCTGCATTTATGATTTGCTGAAAAAGAACAGTCATGGGAATATTGTTAATTAAATTAGAAACAAAAAAAGAAGAGAAACCATAGGCAAAAATTGGCATTTTATCACCTAAGAAATTAGCCAAAATGGTCGTGACTCCCTGTTCATGAAGAGCAAGGACAATTAAAAACATAGAAAGGACAAAAGGAATGAGACTGTAGGGAATTCTCTTTAAGGTATTTGTTAAGAGAAAACTCTTATGTTTACTAATGCAATAGATGATGACAAAGATTGCTAAGGTAACCGAACAGCATATAGTAATGAGGTACATTTCAAGATTTGCATAGTTGGAAACCGCCATTAAAACCATGCTAGCAATAAGGATGAATAAAGCAACATACATAGGCAAAGGTGTTTTCACTTTCTCTATTGGCATGTCAACAGCTGGCATTTTGACCTTAAGTTGACGATAAAATAATAAAAAAAGGATAATAAATGACACTGTTCCAACAAAAAAGGTAGGAAGTGCCATTACTTTTACGTATTCAAAAAATGATATTCCGAATGATTGCCCTAAATAAATGTTTGTTGGGTTTCCAATAATCAAAAATAAAGACCAAGTATTGGCAGCAATAAACTCGCTAACTAGGAAAGGAATAGGATTTATATTAGCTCTTTTACAAAAGAAAATGATAAAAGGGGTAAATGTCAAAATAATAATGTCATTACTCGTAAAAACCGTCAAAAATGACACCAATGAGTACAAAATAATGAAGAGTTTAATTTGCGAACCTTTGGATTTATTAACAGCAAAGCTTGCCAAAAACGCAAAAAAACCTGTTTCATCAAGAATAATAGATATAAAAGAAAGAGATAGAAAAATAATTAATAACTTCAAAGGATTAATCGCAGAATTATTTGTCAAAGATTGAAAAGCAATTTGAGGATCCAACAAACTAAATATTAATATGAGCATAGCCCCTATTAAAATTGGCCAATAGAAAGTTTGTAAGTTAAAGCGAAACACCTTAATTTGGGGTTTCAATATGATCAATAAGACCATTGATATGATAGAGATAACAACAATAATTAATAGAGGAATTAGCATAATCCGATAAGAATTATACTCTTCCGCTATAAAAATGCGAGATGATTAAGCACTAATCAGCAAGAAAACGCTTATATCAATAGTAGGGCTATGAAAACCCCCATATAAGAATCATGATTAATGTTTATAGTATTTTATATTTATTCTTGATTCAAATAATCAATTTCTAATAATGTATTGCTTAATAAAATAATTCTGATTTTGAAAAATTTTTAATTCTGAACTCTTGCTCCAAGTCAGTTACTTTGAAATTTAATCGCTTTAAACGTAATAAAATGACTTAAAATGGTATAATAGTCTTTAGGTTGGGGATTAATTTTTATGTTAAAAATAAATGGCGTTTATAAGACCTATCATCCAAAAAAGGGTGTTCCTGTCAAAGCTTTAGTAAATGTTAGCATCGATTTTCAAGAGAAAGGTTTGATTTTCATCTTAGGAAAAAGTGGCTCTGGAAAGTCAACTATGCTTAACATCATCGGAGGTTTAGACAAAGCTGATCAAGGTGACATAATTATTAAAGGGAAATCGAGCAGTCAATTCAAAAGCAGCGATTTTGACAATTATCGCAATACTTTTGTTGGATTTGTTTTTCAAGAATACAATTTGCTTAATGATTTTAATATTGGGAAAAATATAGCCCTTGCACTTGAACTTCAAGGAAAAAAATCTGATAAAGCATCCGTAGATGATATTCTTTCGAAAGTCGATTTACTTGGCTATGAAAATCGAAAAGTAAACGAGTTATCTGGCGGACAAAAACAACGCGTCGCTATCGCAAGAGCATTAATTAAACAACCTGAAATTATCTTGGCTGATGAACCAACTGGAGCTCTGGACTCAGTAACCGGGCGACAAGTGTTTGAAATTTTAAAAAAATTAGGAAAAGAAAAACTTGTTATCGTTGTCAGCCATGATCGTGAAACCGCCGAAGAATACGCTGATCGAATTGTTGAAATGAAAGATGGCATGGTTTCCAGTGATACTTCTAAAGCTATCATTAAATCCGAAGAAATAATGCCTGGCGTTTTAGTTAATAAAAATATGGTCCATTTTGCAGACGATCATCAATTTTCGATAAAAGATTTTTATTTAATTAAAAATCTTCAAAAAAACAATCTTTCTGTCATTATAACGAATGATGAAAAATTGTTGTTAAATCATGTTTTTAAACAGACCGACCAAGAAACCATTGACACTCGAAAATATGATGGAAGCAAGCTTAAATTCATTAGCAGCAAATTAAAAAATACTGACTCCTTAAAAATTGGAGCAAGTGGGTTAAAATATAAAAAAGTTAGATTATTTTTTACAATTCTATTGTCTTTTATTGCTGTGTCATTTTTTGCTTTGACCGATACTTTGAGTGCTTTTAATGGTGAAGAATCTCATGCCCGGACCTTGCAATCAAACAATATCAACTCTGTCACATTAAGTCAGTACTACCGAATACAAGATTCTGGTTATTATCATGATCAAACAATGAGTTTTTCAAAAGAACAAATAAATAATATGGTTGATGATTTTCCAAATGCTTCAATAATGCCAACAATTGAGGAAAATCTTGAATTACTTTTTGATTATGAAACAATTAGTTCTTTATCAGCAAACGACCTAATCCTTTATAATTTTTTACTAAGTTATCAAGGATTCAAATTGTTTATTTCCGATGATTATTTGGAAAATCAAGAAATTGATTTCTTAGCAGGTAATTTCCCCACAAATGATGAGGAATTCATAATCACATCCTTTGAGATGCAATTATACAAACGTTTTAGTTTCCCTTATTTTGATTTTAATGAACTTAATGTAGCAACTGCTAAATATATTCTTCCAAACCAATTCACCACTGATGAAGAAGATAACGCTAATCTCATTATTGGAAAATCTGTTGATGCAAATGCTAAAAATCGAAAAATAAGCGGTGTAATTGATATTTCTTATGATAGCAATTACCTTTCTGAAACATTTTTGGAGGAAGCTAATGACGATTATGTTTTAAGACAAGAGTTCAACCAATATATAGAGGAACATAATTTGGGTGCTCATTTTTTAAGAGAGGAAGCTTTTGACGCAATAAAAAATCCTATTGAAGGTCTTTCAAATCATGCTTACGATTCCGGCGCTAGTTTTATAGCTTCCTATGGAGTAGGTCAAAATTATACTAATTATATTGACTTTTTCGTAAAGGAAGATGATCTTAACTCTGCACAGTTAATCAAATTTACCAATGAGCCACTTAAAAACGATGAAATAATTGTCTCAGTTAATATTTTAACCCAGTTATTTTCTTATGAAGACGTTATACGTTTTACCTATGACATGGATACATATGAACAACTTTTAGTTATAGATTTTGGCGGAACTGATCAAATTTCTTTTAACACAATTAATGGAATAATGGATTGGGATCAAGCAGATCCACTTAATCATCAACGTTTAGTTAATCTATTTTCTTCGGAAGACGATATAGAAATTACCAATTATAATCTTAAAGAAGAGGTAAGCGGTTATAAATTAGCTGGTTTATATTTTCCTCGAAGCCACACATATTGGGTCGATGAATTTGATGAAACATTTTATCCATTTAATATGAATGTTCTTTCGATGACCCTCAATGATTTTAATGGTGAAAAATACAATTTAGCATTTATTGACAATCTCGTATTTATTGTGAATGATGGCACAAATTTGTATGATCAATACATGAAAATTTACCATTATGACAGTCCTTTTTCTATTGAAATACATAGTGAATTCAGTTCTATCTTTAGCGTTTTTGATTCGTTAGTTGTTGGGTTGCGTGTAATCTTTTTGATTCTCGGCAGTATCTTAGCAGTTTTTAGTGCTTTATTAATGATGAATTTTATCGCAACAAGTATTTCTTACAAGAAGCACGATATAGGCATATTAAGAGGCTTAGGGGCTAGGAGAATTGATGTTGTGAAGATATTCACTTTCGAAAGTCTTATTATCGCCACGATAAACATTTTATTAGCCATTGCGGCAACTATTCCAGCGATATACCTAATCAATCAGCAAATAGCAAGTGCTCTTGAGATGAACATTGTATTTTTAGGATTTACTTTCCGTCAATTTGCTCTAATAGTATTAATTGCAGTGGGAAGTGCTTTGATAGCCAGTATTCTTCCCGTGCTGAACATCGCAAGAAAAAAACCAATTGATGCAATCAACAATCGATAATTGGTTTTAGTATATTTTCTAATTAAAAATAAGAATTATTCTTTTACTTCTTTGTGAAGAAGCAAAATCCAACAGCTCCAGGTCCAGTGTGAACTCCAACAGTTGGACCTATCGGATAAACGGTATCCATAGGAAAGTCACATCTTTTTTTGACATATTCTTTAAATTGTTCTAATGTTTCTTCGGCATCAGAATGACCAAATATTCGTGGCATTGTGGTATCAACATCTGCTTCCTTATATTGATCGACCAACCAAGCAAAAGCGCGATGAATACCAAGCGCCTTATGAACAGGAAGGACTTTTCCTTCAGCGATACGAACGACTGGTTTTAATTTAATAATTGTACCAATAAATGCTGATGAGCTGGAAAGTCGTCCACCAAGACGAAGATATTTTAAGTCATCAATAAGAGCGATGACAACAAATCTGTTTTTGGCATTTTCAACAAGTTGAACTATTTCTTCAGCGGTCTTTCCTTCGTCTCTAAGACGAATCGCGTATAACACAAGAGCGGTTAATCCAAAAGAAACTTGAAGAGAATCAATTAGATGTATCTTTTTATTTGGTAATTCATCTTTTGCGATATGAGCGGATTGTAATGATCCACTTAATCCACTAGAAATAAATATTCCAATGATTTCATCCTCATCTGGGTATTTTTCAAAGACAGTGATAAAAGACTCACTATTAATAAGACTTGTTTTTGGCAACTGGGTGGCCTCTCTTAAACGTAGATAAAATTCTTTGTTGGTTATATCAATGCCATCAATGAAGTTTTCATCTCCAAAGGATATCGTCATGGGAATGATATCGATGTTTAATTTTTTGGCCTGAGCTTGAGATATTTCTGATGTTGAATCGGTGATAATGCGAATAGACATGTTATTTTTTCCTTTCATTTGCTGTAGCTTTTATCTGCCCACGAAAGTAACTTTGTACTTTCGATAATGCTTCAATTAAGACTTCCTCTTCTTTGATAGAAAGATTAGCCACTATTTCTTCTACCATTTTTTCGTGGAATTTTCGGTGTTGGTCGTTTACGAATACCGCTATAGGAGTGGGGATTATATGGATAATTCGTTTATCACTTTCATCTCTTTCTCTGACAAGGTAGCCTTTCTTTTCTAAAGTTTTAACCGCAGTGGTTAACGAACCGAGAGTGATTCCCGCTGCATGAGCGATATTTGTGGCTGTGTTTTCATCCTTCTTCATCGTCTCAAAAATTGTTTCTAAGAGATGAACCTCACTAATAGAGAGATTGTTATTTGTTAGGCTTTCTAAGGTCTTTTCTTCTAGTCTTAGAATGGTATTAAACGTAACGACTAAGAAATGATTAAGCTGTTCTTTATTCGTTTGCATAGTTCCTCCAAATTAGTTTGAACTTCAAACAATATCTCACAATGAGATTATTTAGTCAACCGATTTATTATCTTTTTTAATGTTGAGAAACGCTAATATGAAAACTAATGTAAAACTTCTTTGAGAATATTCACAATTTTTTCTAGACCATTTCTGTCATCATTATTAAAGGCGCCAAAACGATAAGAATCAACATCAAAAACACCGATGATTTCAGCGTTTTTATTTAACAAAGGAACGACTATTTCACTATTTGTCTCATTGTCACAAGAGATATGATGCACACAGGCATGTACATCAGGAACAATGATAGTTTCTTTTTTGGTAAAAGACTCTCCGCATACCCCTTTATTCAAATCAATTTTGAGGCAAGCAGGTTTTCCTTGAAAGGGCCCTAAATAGAGGTAATGTTCCCCTAATAGATAAAATCCAACCCAAGAAAAATAGGGGATCTTTTCCTTTAATAAAGCGCATGTATTAGCGAGATTCGTGACCTGAGGAAGCGAACCGTCTAATAGAGATTGAAGGTTCATAATAATTTCTTTATAAAGAGAGACTTTGTCGACTTTTTTATGTTTTTCTTCTAATTGTAAAAGGTTGATATGGCAATAGCCGTCAGGATTTTTTAAGAGATAATCTTGATGATAATCCTCAGCAAGAAAAAAGTTTTTTAAAGGCAAAACTTCGATGGCAATCTTGTCTTTATAATTACTTTGTAATTCTTGAATCATTGAAAGAGCTGCTTCTTTTTCGTTTTCTTCCTGATAATAAATACCACTTCGGTATTGATGGCCATAGTCTCCGCCTTGATGATCAAAAGCGGTGACATCAATGATTTTGAATAGATAAGAAAAAATAAGCTGAAGATTAACAACGGATGGGTCATAGGTAATCTTGATTGCTTCTACCGAAGTGGTGAGATGCTTTTTAACTTCATAATAAGAAGGATTATCAATGTTGGAGTTGGCGTAACCACTTACCACATCAAGAACCCCATCCATTTGAGAATAGAAGGCTTCAATCCCCCAAAAACATCCTCCCGCGATAACTATTTCTTTAATCATGTTTATGTTTTATTTTCTTTCCCATTAATAATACTTTTTCTTTTTATTAAATTCTATCAACTATTTTAAAAGAGATGTTCTAATCCTTAATTGGGTTTGTTTTTATTTGCATACAATCTAATTTAATCTTATTATGGTATCAAGAAATGGCGAAAGCCGGAAAGGAACGAAGAATAATGAAAAGACGCTCAATTGGAGTAATGGTATTGCTCTTTTTAATCACGTTTGGAATTTATCCAATTATTTGGACTATTAAATTTCAAATGGAATTAAAAGCCAAAACAGGAGATGGATTTGGAGGTTTTGCTCACTTCTTAATGCTCATTTTTACATTTGGTATTTACGGTTTATATTGGCAATACGCAGCTGGCAAACGTTTAGCAAAACAAGGTGTTGAAGACCACTCGATACTATACTTGATCTTAAGCTTTTTCACGGCGGGTGTGTTAAACCCATTCCTCATGCAAAATCAAGCGAACAAAATCGCTGAATAGCAAAAATAAAAAGAGGATTTGTGATTACATATTCCTCTTTTTTTGTGCTCTTAATTAAATTTCTTCAATGATTTCACGACGTCTTGCTTCGTATTCTTCACGAGAAATAGCGCCTGATTCATATAGACGAGAAAGCTTATTTAATCTTTGTTCGACAGTGGATGATGTCTTGACATTATCATTGTCAAAAACATTATCATCTTTGTTACTTTCAGAAGCGACTAGTCCTAATATTCCAGAGATTAAATCAGTGAAGATTAGGTAAATACTCCAATTTCGAACCGTCTCACGGCTTACTTCATCTTTTTCAGCTTGAGCAAATTTATTGGAAGCAATGATGTTTAGAACACCAAGAGGAATTCCGACGATGGAAATGCAGTAAACAATTCCGCTAATTAAAGATAGGATACGAGCGACTAATAATAATGACTTGTTCATAAAATCTCCTTTTCCGGTACTAGTTTATATTATTTTGTGAAAAATGTTTATGATTAATTAATAAAAATTCAAAAATAATA
>JAEZSD010000060.1 GCA_023422095.1 Bacillota bacterium | reverse complement strand
GTTGTGTCACTTTAGCGGTTTGATGAACTCTCTTTTTCGCGCGGTTTTGGACTACGACAATCACAATAAATGTCATTAACAAAACTAAAGCAGTAACGCCGACAACTAAGAAACTTGTTCCGTTTGACACTTCGTTACCAAAGAAAGATATTTTGGTATCAAAGCCCACTCTAAGACCATCGATCGCTTCGCTGGGTAATTGTTCAGCGAGCTTTTCAGTTGCCCCTCTTACAAAGTAATGACGAAACAAAATCGTTCCATAGGTTCCTGGCAAGAATTTAATGAATGTTTGAATACCATCAGTGAACTGAGAGATCGGCATATACGCTCCGCATAAGAATCCATACATTGAAGAAATAAGGGTAGATAAAGCGGTTCCCGCTCCCATCGATTTAATAAAGGATTCAATGATAGTCGCTAGAAGCGAACCGAATAAAGTTAATAGGAATGTATTAGCGATAATCATCAGAACATCGTTGATTGATAGATACCATCCAACAATAGCAATATAACCAAATCCTAAGGCTAAACAAGCTAAGCAGACAATCAAAGTCGTAATGAAGTTTGAAATCAAATAACTGAGAGACAGGATTGTCTTTTTCACTGGTGTGACTAAGATATCATCAACAATCCCATTCGCCTTGTCGGCGATAATAATAGTGTTGCTACAGAAAGCAATAGTAATACAAGAGGTAGCAAGAATCGAAGATACTAGCCATCCGGCGGTAAAGCCATCAATCACCCGTGATGAGATATTAACTTCATCAGGAATGAATGAATTAAGAGAGCTGACATAAACTGTTCTTAAGAAGGTGACGAATAAGACCAATAAAATGGCTGGAGTAATTAAAGAAACAAAGAATGTCGCCTTGTCTTTAAAATACATCTTGATATTGCGCTTAATTAAATAGAGCAAATCATATAAGTTCTTATTCATTGATTGAGCCTCCTGGGAGTGATTTTCCGGTCACATTTAAAAACACTTCATCCATCGTGCCTTTGAATAGTTCGACATCTTTAAATAAAGATGGATGAGCGATGATAAAATCTTTACCTTGCTCAACGCTTTTCACTTGGACACGGACGAAGTCATCTTTTTCGATAAACTTCATTTTCTCTTTGGTTAGGACTTCAATGAGTTCTGGGCTCTTGTCGTAAATCTTTAAAAAGTCATGAGCGAATTTGTTTTTAAGATGATTAGGCAAATCATCAGCGACAACATGGCCCGAATCCAATATAACCACAAAATCAGCGTTATTGGCTTCTTCCATATAATGGGTGGTTAAGAAGATCGTTACTTCTTTGTTATCTTTCAGTTTATTAAGGCATGACCAAACCATGATTCTTGTCTGAGGATCAAGACCCGTGGTTGGTTCATCTAATATTAATATCTTAGGGCGGTGAATTAAGGCTCTGGCGATATCGATTCTTCGCCTTTGACCACCTGACATTTTTTCTAGAGTCTTCTTTAAAAGTGGCTCTAGTTCTAGTAAGTCAGATAACTCTTTTAATCTTTCTATAAACTCTTTCCCTCTAATTCCATATAAGGCGGCTTTAAGAGAAAGATTATCATAGGCAGTTAGTTTCTTATCGAGGACAGAGTTTTGAAAGACGATACCAACTTTTGTTTTGGTTTCTTCACAGTGAGTATCGATATCAATCCCATCGATGAGAACCGTTCCACTATCTTTTTGTAAGATCCCAGCGATGACATTGATGGTAGTTGATTTACCCGCTCCATTTAAACCGAGAAAAGCGAATAGTTCACCTTCTTTAACGCAAAAAGAAATATCATCAACAGCTTTAACCTGTCCAAAGTATTTCTTTAAGTGTTTAACTTCTATAATATTTCGTTCGACTTTATCCATGATTAACCCCTCATCATCAATAGTATTGATAACATGGCTATTCTATAAGCACAAGATGATTCTTACAAATTATATTTTATTTCTCTTGTTTATCAAAACAATCGAAAAAAGATTGAAAATATGTCTATATATTCAGAATATTTTAGTTAAATATTTTTCTTTTTCAAAGGGTAGATACCAGAGACTGGAATGGCAAACATAAAGCCAATAGTCTCTTGATTGGAGGTATAGAGTAATCTTTGAATTTCATCCACTAGCTCTTTAAGTAGTTCATCATTTGGAATAACGGTGAAGAAAGTTTTACTATCACCGATATTCTTCGGTAACGAATTAGCAAAAGGACCATCAAAGAAGAAATCTAATCCTTCGTTTTGCATGACAGCTTTCGCCATTCCTTCGCTATCAATAATGGTAGCTCCACGGACTTTTTTGTCGATGAAAACTTTTAAGATTTCCCCCTCATATGATAAGTCATTTAAGACAATGAATAACACTTGCATATTACACTCCTTCCGCGGTCGATACTTTCTCTTCCGCTAGTTTGTTTTCCACAACTTCAACATTGGACAATTCCTGCAGTTTATCAAGACCGTTGATCTCGCCAGCTTTGCTGATTGCGAATTTAGCAAAGATGGGTCCGCTCGTTTCATACACCATGATACTGAGCATAATGATGGTCGCCATCCATTGATAGAATGAAGGCATCTTGCTCGATACAACGACTAAGAGCCCTAGTGAGACACCGCCTTGCGGTAATAGGCCAAATCCTAAATACTTTTTGACCATCGGTGGGGATTGAGCAATTCTCGCTCCAACCGTGGCGCCGGTATATTTGCCTAGACCACGAGCGAAGATATAGACCACGCTTAACAATATTACTATGCCTGAAGTTTTTAAAATGTTCAAATCAAGACTTGCTCCGGCGAGAGTAAAAAAGAGAATGTAAACAGGAGTTGATAAATCATTAACTGATGAGAAGGTTTCACTCGGTTTCTTAACTAAGTTAGCGATCATCGT
>JAEZSD010000033.1 GCA_023422095.1 Bacillota bacterium | reverse complement strand
GGTAATAAAGCCCTTAAAATTGGAACTTCAGCGGAGAATGGTTATTTCCAAATTAATACCACCAACATAATTTCAAAAGTGGTGGTAAAAGCACGAAATTATTATTTCGAACAAACCGCCGGTGTTTATGTCTCTGATTCCGCTTCTATCGGTATTGGAGCCACTTCAGCAATCGAAACAACCGAACTACCTAAAAATACTGCAGATACATCTATTATCCCTGCAGTTCTTGATGTTTCTTACTCATTTATTAATGGAACCAACACTGTTTATATTAGTGCGATAGATGATCGCGCCATTATATATGAAGTCAATTTTTATACCAACGCATCGTTAACTTATAGTCTTTCGACTCCAGAAGGAAACATCACCGAAGAAGATGAGATTTGTAACAGTGTTAAGTTGTCCGACTTCTTGGCTATTAAGTCAACAAGTTATCAAGCCCTGGTCTTTGATCCAGAGCTTAAAGAAATAAACATTATTACCGCCGCTGAAGAAGATCAAATCTTTGCTAGTCCACTTTGCCTTTTCTTCAATAATGATTCATCAATCATGATAGGTTCTCTCCGAATCAATGAAACCGGACTATTCGAATACGCGGGATCTTCCTACTATATTCGCGACACGTTTACTGGCTATCTGCTCGCGAATGAACCTAGCGATGATAACCTAGTCTACTGTCCAATAAGCAGTGAGATGGCAATGAGCCATTCTCTTGTCTTATATAATCAAGCTTAAAAGCTTAGAGGAACTAATATGAAAAATAAAAAAATAGCGTGTATCGCTCTTACCATGGTCGGGTTAATGGCCATGACAGGCTGCAATGTCAACAACTTAGTCGACACCGGGAACGATGTCGATTTACCAACTACCGTTACTTCAATTTCTGGAATTAATGTCAAGCGCATGACTTCAATCAACTTCGTGTTTTAAAACAAGTCAATTCAGCGGATGAAAATATCGAAAACACCGCGTTATGGGATGCAGGCGTAATCTATGTTACAGAATACGAAAAGGAAAGAGGCAACCGTATTACCAATCAAAATCGAAAAGGATATGATACAAAGCCTAGCAATGATGGTGTTCCAACCTTTATTCCATTTTTTCGCCACTTAACAACTATTCGGCACACTTGCTTTGGAAGAATGCTGATGGATGGCCAAGATTTAAATCAGCTCTCCGGGAGAGAAACAAAAATGGTGGAGTCAGTATCCTTTATAAAAAGTGGTAAGCGCAAGACTAAATACGCAATCCCTTTGTTCTGGCTCGAAGCCGTTCTACTTGAGTGGGCTGATGACTTCTTTGTTTCTAAAGTAGATAAATATATCAATACAAGAAACGATCAAACGGTTTATTCCTACCTTGTGACATCAATGGCAGCTTTTTTTCGCAAGATTAATCGTCATATCTGGGGGACATTTGGATACGAGTCAGTTCCAATGAGCATGTCAGGATCCAACCTGGAAGGCTCTCAAGTCGCCAAAGGCGACTCATCCTTCAATTTATTATATAAGCTTGCCTATTCTGATCACTTTGTCACTGACTCATATTCCGGATTTTGGAAAGAAGCTAAGAAGGCCGCGTTATCTGGCATTAATCAACTTGATGAATTTAAAGGCAAAGTAGCCACTAGAGAAGAGCTAAAGTCGACTAATGGATATTTATCCAACGAGCTAGCTTCCGCGGCTGATGAGAGGCTAAACGACATCGGAAAAATTGGTCAGAAACTAAAAGAAAAAGGAAAATGAAAATGAGCAATAAGAACAAATCTAATAAAATTAAAGAAGGTGCAGTCTTGAGGACGCGTGATGAATTTCTCCTTGGAGGAAAAGATACGAAGACAAATCATCCTAATAAAAGAGATTTATATCGAGCGGCAGTTGTCACCGAAACAAATAAAAACGATGAACTTGGAATTGTTAAGCTGACCACTAAAGATGGAAGAAAACTTAGTGGTAAAACAAACTATAGACCCTTTATTCATATATTTGATGATGAGGGGAGATATATTAAAAGTGGAGCCAAATTTGTGGTTCAAAAGAATCAAAAGTTTTCAAAACACCATGTCGCCGAAATAAAGAAATCATTGTACAAAGATAACTCAACATCTAATAAATTGAGAAGAACAAATAGGGATTTAGTCCATAAATATCTTAAAAAACGTAAGTAAAAAGGAGCCAAAGGCTCCTTGTGGATCTTCGTTACCTCAAATCCAATGCACTCATATAATGAGTTCTCCAAACGGAGCAGCATTTAATCAACAATGCAGAAGAGCTTTCGCGATAATATAGTAGCATTGTTCTTCCAAAATAACAATAAAAGTTTAAGAAAAAGAGGAATATAAATTTCTCTTTTTAATTTTCCATTAAGCCTCGCCAGTCATACCTGGTTGGTCGTAATTCGCCAATTGAAAATAGTCCGTAGTTTCGCAAAGCGAAACCGATTTTATCATAAGGACAAGTCCTTATTTTAAAATAAGACATTCAGCTATTGCTTTTCTTAAAAGAAAAAGCATAGCAAAAGAATGTATGCGAGGGAGATTGAAGCCATTATGAGGAGATAGAGGACAAGGAAATGAAAGTCATTATTTATTGTGTGGTATAATATTAAAATGATAAATTTATCACCAAATTACATATCAAAAATAAGAGAGAGCAAATCGCCTTTTCCATATGCCGAACAAATTAGAAATGAAATCTTGTCTGCTTTATTATTGGATTTTTGCCACATCATTAATGGTAATTTCACACTTGGTTTAGAAAACAATAACCTTCCTGATTTAGTTTCTGATGATAGAAAATTCGGATACGAAATAACTCAATGTGAATTAAATGAAGATTTGGATTTGAAATATGTATTATCAGCTTTAAAGAAATGCAATTACAAAAAATTAGATGCTGAACATTTTTTGGAAGCAAATCACAGTACACACCCAACGACTCCAAGTGATTATTTGTTTTTATCTAATAAAGATGGCAAAGTTCTAGCTTATGGACCAAATTCAAAGCCACATAGTCCTTATTATTACCTTGATATTTTTAAGCTAATCTGTAAAAAGAAACTTGATAAATTAGCTAACGGTAATTATTCAAATGCTAAAAAAATAGCTCTAGTTGTAAATATCTTTGATCGCCTTAAAGAACGCGATGATGCTATACAAATTTTCAAACTGTTCAATGAAATGCAAGAAAAAAAGGAATATACATTTTTTAATTTATATTTGATTACAAGTGAAAAAATTTATTTCATGTCAAAAAAGTCCTCTTTAGATTCAGTCGATATAACAAATGATTTATGGAGAAAATGTATAGAAAAAACGAGTGAAATTTTGAGTAATTTTTGCACAAAAAAGTAACAAAAGAATAGTGCTCAGACTTTTAATCGTTTTGAGTGAAGACGATTTCATAGCATAAATTTAATAGGATAAGCAAATGCCAATTCTAACATTCGAAACAAAACAAAAGTTCGTTTTAGCTCC
The DNA here is from genome assembly GCA_023422095.1 of Bacillota bacterium. Lineage (GTDB taxonomy): Bacteria > Bacillota_I > Bacilli_A > RFN20 > CAG-826 > JAAYDH01. The sequence continues at coordinate 9,060 of JAEZSD010000033.1, read as the reverse complement.
TTCTTGCCGTACCACTCAATATTTTACAGCTCACTGTCATGTTGAGCTGTTTTTTTATAAATCCCTAATTTGCTCTTCTCCATATAAATAAATACTGAGGAGCTCATTATTATGGATATGAGAGAAACAAGCGCGAGAGCTAAAAGCGACGCTTCGTATAAAAGACCATAAAGTAATGAACCCAAAAACCAAAATAATCCAAATAGAATATCAAAAATTCCAAAAGCTTTAGCCCGATTATTCTTGCTTGTTAGATCAGTTACCCCACTTAAGACAATGCTTTCCTGAGCCCCCATGCCAATACCCCAAAATCCTGCTCCGAGGAAAATTGACCAATACTGATTGAAAAAGAAAAAGAAAAAAGCAAAAGATGACGTTAGAAGAGTGGCGACTATAATGGAAAGTAAACCTTTCTTGTCATAAATTAGCCCAAAAATCATCGCGCTCACGGCGTCAATCAACATCGCAAAAGAATAGATAAGTGGTAAATATTCGACATTAAACAAATTTAAAGAGTCAACGTGGGCAATAAATAAAGGAAAATCGACGAACCCAAAAGCCAAAAGGCATGAACCTATTAAGAAAAGGACAAAACGCTTATTGAAAACAGATCCTTTTTTCTGAGATACATTTTCCTTTTCGAAGGTTTCCGGATGAGGATATTTAATGCGAGCAGTAAATAACAATATGAAACAAATCAGAGCTGGTATGCCAAGAACGAGAAATCCAATTCGATAGCGATTATAATCGCTGAGCGAAGAAGTAGCCAAGTAAGTAGCGGAGAGAATTAAGGGTCCAACGAAGGCTCCCAATTGATCTAAAAGTTCGCTAAAAGCAAATGATTTTCCCGTCCCGTTTTCTTTTGCAGCAAAGCTAACCAAAGCGTTTTTAGCTGGTTTTTTAATGGCTTTTCCCATTTTTTCCATCACAATGAAAGCACAAGCTAGCAGCCACCCGTTTTCTGGAACAAGAGCTAAAAGGGGAATCCATATTAAATCAAAGACATAACCAAGGATGGTGAATAACCAATATTTTTTTGTTTTATCAACGATATAACCTGTCAATAAGCGGAGAGTGAATCCGATTAACATCCCTAATCCACTCACAACAGAAATGACAAATGGTGAAGTGCCGATGATAGCCTGATAGGCTCCAATAATGGAATTTGACCCTTCATGAGTCATGTCAGAAAACATCGACACAATCGCTAATAGGATAATGAAAACTAAAGCGCTACTGATGCGAGCTTTCTTCTCGTTTTGCTTTTTATTTGATTCATTCATATGGATTTATTCTACTCTTTTTATGAATAACATATTAATGTTGCTCAACAAATCATATAACCACAAAGAGCTTTTTTACATTTATAATATTAATATAAGGAAAATATGACTCTATTAAATTGTGCATCGAGTTGCGGAGATAAATCTTTCAGGGATAAGCCATTTGATGAAGTTGATGGCTTGATCCTTTCCAACATTTTTTACTGCGACTTTCAAACAGGATTCAAAAGGTTGGCTAACCCCGAATCAATCCCCCTTGATTTATTCTTCAAAAATTTCATTTCAAACTTGAGCCCTAAAAAGAATAGCCAAGGTTTGTTTATAGGTACCAAACCGCTTCGTCTAGCTGAAAAAATCCATAACACAACTCGTTACAAAAACATTGTCATTTCTGACTTTGAAGAAATCAATAATGAAGAAAAAAACATTCAATTCGCGGCTGTTTGCTACCATATTGGCAAAAACTTGATTTATTTATGCTATCGCGGAACCGATGATTCTTTGATGGGGTGGATGGAGAATTTGGATCTCTTTCTCGAAGAAAATATGCCTTCTCAAATATGCGCAAATGATTACCTTAATAAAATGATGGAAAAATATCCTAAGGCGACCTTTATTTTAGGAGGCCATTCAAAAGGTGGGAACATCTGTGTCTATGCAGCCACCTATTGTGAGGCAGCTTTTAAAAAGAGAATTCAAAAGGTATATTCCTATGATGGGACAGGCTTTTATCCTCATACTTTTGATTATGATAAATTTAAAGAAATTGAGGAAAAAACAATCCTCATCGCCCCTTATGATTGTCTAATCGGAAACTTGCTTGAACAGCCGATTAAAAAACGAATGGTTGTCTCATGCAATAAGACTGGTTTATTTTGTCATGATATCCACACTTGGAAAACTGAAGGTGAATACTTGCTAAAGACAGAAAAACAAGAATTCTCTAGCAGGAGTTTAACGACAATAAACGAGTTAAATCAGATTGTGTATGATCAAAGTTACGCAAAAAGAAAAGATTTTGTCATCGATTTTAACAATGCGGTTAAGTCTTGCTCAGCTAAGACGTTAAATGATCTTAAGAAGAACACTTCCTGTGCCTTTAGCATTTATCGAAAGCTATCGTTACATAGTAAATCCCTACTTCTGAAAACAATTAGAACCCTAATTATCAATAACTTCAAACTCAATTAAAGAGCAAATAAAAACCCATCAAACGATGGGTTTAGCTTGTAATTGGAGAACTATCTTAAGTTGTAGAAGACTTCTTTGCCTTTGAATTGGGCAGTCTCGCCTAATTCTTCTTCAATTCTCATTAATTGATTGTATTTTGCGATACGATCAGTACGGCTCATTGAACCAGTCTTGATTTGACCAGCGTTTAAGCCAACGACTAAATCAGCGATGGTGGTGTCTTCAGTTTCGCCTGAACGATGGCTGACGACGCAGGTGTAACCTGCTCTTTCAGCTTCTTGGCAGCAATCCAATGTTTCGGTAAGAGTTCCGATTTGGTTGAGCTTAATAAGCACGCTATTGGCGAGACCTTCTTGAATACCTTTCTTAACAATCTTAGGATTGGTAACGAATAAGTCGTCTCCAACAATTTGAATCTTTTTTGCTAAACGGTCAGTAAGTTTTTTCCAACCAGCCCAGTCTCTTTCACCAAGACCATCTTCGATTGAGATGACAGGATATTTTTCCACAAAGGAAGCGAGTAAGTCGATCATTTGGTCAGTGGTTAAATTACCACCTTTGGATTTCTTTAATTCATACATTCCGGTTTCAGAATTGTAGAATTCACTGGCAGCGACGTCCATAGCTAAGCAAATATCTTTGCCAGGTACATATCCCGCTTTTTTGATAGCTTCAACGATAACTTCCAAAGGTTCTTCGTTGCTGCCGAGATTTGGAGCAAATCCACCTTCATCACCAACTGCGGTGACGTGGCCTTTATCTTTTAAGACTTTCTTTAAAGCGTGGAAAGTCTCAGCGCCCATGCGGAGAGCTTCGCGCAAAGATTTAGCTCCGACAGGCATAATCATATATTCTTGGAAATCGACAGAACTGTCGGCATGGCTACCGCCATTAATGACATTCATCATTGGAACTGGCAACATTTTTGCATTTGGTCCACCGAGGTATTTGTATAATGGCATTCCATAGAAATCAGCAGCGGCTCTTGCAACAGCGAGAGATACACCTAAAATGGCGTTCGCTCCTAATTTTTCTTTGGTTTCAGTACCATCTAATTTAATCATTGTTTCATCGATTAATACTTGTTGATCAACAGGTAAACCGATAATTTCAGGGGCGATGATAGTATTAACGTTTTCGACCGCTTTAAGGACACCCTTACCACCAAAGCGTTTTTTATCTCCATCACGGAGTTCTAATGCTTCTCTTTCGCCAGTTGAAGCACCTGAGGGAACAATAGCCCTTCCGAAAGCTCCAGATTCAGTAGTGACTTCCACTTCAATTGTGGGATTGCCACGTGAGTCGATAACTTCCCGAGCGTGAATTGAACTAATATATGGCATAATTGCCTCCTATTTTCTGTTGTTATTATATATTAATAAAAGAAAAAAAGGAAACCCTATGCGATTAAGAACTTATTTTCCTTTCTATCTATTCTTATTAGAATGTTGAATTGTCTTGATTGGATAGGTAAAATGGATAAGGATTATTTATAATTATTTTTAAGACTAAAAGGAGAATATTATGGAAAGAATCTTAGTGCTTGTCCGCCACGGCGAAAGCGAATGGAACAAGCTTAATTTATTTACTGGTTGGACTGATGTTGATTTATCTGCCACCGGTGTTGAAGAAGCCAAAGCCGGAGGAGTCGCTCTAAAAGAGAGTGGCATTGAATTCGATGTTTGCTATACTTCCTATCTCAAACGAGCAATTCACACTTTAAATTTTGTTTTATCCGAGATGGATCGAGAATTTTTACCAGTTTATAAGACATGGGAACTCAATGAACGTCATTACGGAGCTCTCCAAGGGCTTAACAAAGCCGAAACCGCTGCAAAGTATGGTGACGCACAAGTTACATTGTGGCGTCGTTCCTACGATGTACCACCGCCATCTCTCGAAGAAGATGACAAGAGAAACGCTGCCTTTGCGCCTGCTTATCAGAAAGTTGACAAAAAGGATATTCCCCTCGCGGAGTCGTTATATAATACCGTTCAACGCGTTATTCCTTTCTACGATCGAGAAATTCTTCCCCGCTTAAAAAGAGGTGAGAATGTTCTTATTGCGGCTCACGGTAACTCCCTAAGAGCTTTAGTTAAATTCTTAGATGGTATCTCTGATGATGATATCGTCGGAGTTAACATCCCAACAGGCATTCCCCTTGTCTACAAGTTTGACGATGACATGAAGGTCATATCCCATGAATATATTGGCGATCAAAAAGCCATTCAAGAAAAGATCCTCAGCGTCGCTAACCAAGCTAAGAAAAAATAAATTAAAAAAGTCTCCTTACTAACTGGGAGACTTTTCATTTGCCAATTTTTGTTGGCGGAGATTATGATCGCGAATCTTCACTAATTTGGGAAGATTATATTTTAATATAAAGGCTGGGGCGACCACTAATGCAGCATTGATACACGCTAGTGGTATTGCCATCGTTAAGAATAAATTACTGGTGCCTAAGAACATCTGATAATCAAGAAAGATTACTAAGAAGCCAAAGGGGACGCTCCACAAGTGAATGCTGATGCCGTAGTGGGCTTCAAGAATGAAACGATTGAGGTAATCATTATTGAAAGGATCAGCAATGCGATCTTTATGAAAGGAAGTGAAACCACCCAATTCTGGGACTTTTTCCTTCCACTTTTTAACACCAATTAAATCGTAAAATTTCTTTTCTCGTTTGCCTAATCGATAAATAAATTTGTCTTTAGCGAACATTTTTTCGGGCATTTTACGAACAATCATGGCCACGAGAGCATCGATGAGAATCAACGATATCGTAATAACCACGCTATAAATAGCGTAAAAGTACCAAGGTTCCTTCATTGGGTTGAAGAAAATATTCAGCAAAGCGCAAATCGCGGTCCCTAAAACAATTATTGTTAAGTAAATGATCATGCCAACTATTTCTCCGTCTCGTAAGTTAAAGGAATTTGATAATTCTCTTCATAACATTGTTTCCACATTTTTTCATTTGTTTCAACCATTAACCGAATATTTTCTTTTTCGCTCTTGAGAGGGTCGGGATAAATTGGCTTTAATATATGAAGAGTATAGCGTTGAATTGGCAATCCTTCTTGATCGATTGTGTCATCATCTTTCATGGTGATGAACATGGGCACAAGAGGCACTCCACTTTGAGTAGCAAAAGTAGCTGCGCCAATTTTCAATGGTTTTGGCTTGCGGTAATTCCACCACATCGATTGCTCAGCATAAACGAGCAAAAAATGGCCATCTTTTAATACATTGTCGATGGTTTGTTTCATCTCTTTGAGCAATTCATAATCACTCGCAAGAGGAATAGTGTAGCAGTTGCGCATGAAAAAACCGAAGATTCCAGGGAAACGGAAATTTCCTTCGCGAATAATAGTGTAGAGTTTCTTTTTCTTAAAGTTCTTATTCATCGCCACATGGATGGGGACACCATCGAATGGTGAGAAATGGTTTTGAGTAAGTACCGCTCCACTCTTCAAATTTTTGAGGTTTTCAATTCCGATTATGTCGTCGATGATAATTTGTTTTTTCTTTAACATCTTGCCAAAGAAACGATTAGAGTATTTTGTTGCCCACCAGGCCTTTATTTTACTAGATAGATGGCGACGAGGATAATCGACTTCGCCCTTTTTAAGTTTGTCAAAAGGAGGATCGTCTTCGACATCCTTATCGAAGAGACCCATCCTTTCAAGCTCTTTAATTTTATTAAGAACTTTTAGTCGATATTCTGAAGTTGGAGTTGAAGCGCCCACAAATCCTCCTCGCTTCTTTTGCTTTTTTCGATATTGGTGCGATAATATTCGGAATTTTTAGCTTCCATTAAGCAGCCCATCTTTAAATTATTGAGCTCAGCCCATTCTTTTGCGTTTTGTTCTGGACTAATAATACCTTTTTTGGCAATGATCTTGTCATAGACACCCGCCATCTTGGCGTATTTCCAGAAATGCTCTTCATAAAGAACACCGTCCATTCTCCAAGGTTTGAAAATTAAATTGAAATGGACTAATTTGGGATTCTTTATTTCAGCTCCGACAGGCATGGCATCCCATTCCCAAGAGAAATATTGGACTTGACCTTTGCAAATGACATTAAGTATGTCCTGATCCTGAGCGACCATGAATGTCATGGTGTTAATTAAGTTAATAACTCTTTGTTCAAAGAAAGTTTCTCTCATTCTTCTAAGATTCATGATAATAATGCCAGCATTGAAATAACGAATCTTTGGAAGATCAAGAGCATTTTCGACATACTGAGCGAATTCATCGACAGTGTTAACAGCGTAATCTGGTGAAGCGCCAACTAAATTCTCACCGACATCAATGTTATATAAGTTGGCAACATCTTCCAAAATAACAATGTCGCAATCCAAGTATAAAATTTTGTCTAATTTAGGGAACAATGTTGGAAGCAGTAAACGGAAGTAAGTGGTCTTGGTATAATAATCCCTAATTCCTAGATTATTTCCTAATCTCATAGCGCGGAGGCCAACATTCACAAACTTAATGGAAATGTTGTCTTGTTCAAAAGCTTTGACGCGTTTGCGATTAGAAAAGGATATACGATCATAGAGAACATAAAGATCATAGTGGTTGTTCTTGCTAGCGTGATCTTTTAAAGAAGCAAGTGTGACAAGTAAGTAGTCTAAGTAGTTGTCATCTGTAGCAAAGAAAATTGGAATAATATTTGGTTTCATAAATGGCCCTCCCTGGGTCTCAAACATAATAACGATTAAACAATGTTTTACCTATCTAAAGGTCATCGGCTTCAAAATAGAATGTAAAAATATCACTCTACCAAGAAGAATCAACGAGTAGAATTGAGCAAAATTAACAAAAAAAGCGCAATTATTGGTTGCATTTGGCAATTTTTAACCAAAATATGAAAAAAAACACCAACTAATAAGCAAATAAAAATAAGCAATAATTATTCATGCGAATTGTCATTATTTTCATTATCTGGAATATTTTCATCTAAGATTTTTTCCTTATTTTCTTGGCTTTTTCGATCCTCTTCTACAGCGATTAATAAGGCTGGAAGGGGAACGAAATAATGATATATAGATTGGAAGAAATAGATGAGAGAGGAGTATAAAAGAGTCACCCCAATATAAGTGGGGAAGAAGTCGTCTAGAGAAGTTGTAGAAGGATTATTGATCAAAATGACTAAGGCATAGATTCCAAAAGATAAAAACGCTATTGAAGCTGGCAATAAAAGAAATTTATCCAGAAGAGAAGTTTTCTTTCTTTTCTTAGGAGAAGAGAGTGCCCAAATAAGTTCACTAATATTCCAAATACCACCAACCATAGTTAGAATTGGAAATAGCCATTTTTTGTAATCTTGAACATCAATAATTTTTACAAGAAAGAGAATTCCTAGAGTTAGGAATATGATAGCAAAGAGCAAAATTTCTCCGGAATAAATGAGCTTAGCTTTTGTTAAATCGTCCATTTTCTTTTTCATAAGTCAGTTTTTTGCTTTCATACTTATAATAAGGAAAAATGGAAAAAATAAAAGATTTATGCGTTAATAATGAACAATTTATCAAATTTGGTCTGAGAAGATGGGAAGTTTTTTGTCTGGCAATGTGCATTTCGAAATATAAATGCATTTCACTTAAAGTAAAAACAATATTAGTGTAATTTAATATTTGCAAAAGCAAGGGAATAAGGGCTTTTGTGCATAACTTAATATGAGTTCAGACCCCCTTTCTGAACTCACCTTTTTTTATTTATTGAGAATATTAATCCCTTTTTCTAATCGAATTTCACCATCTATAAGTGATTATTCGACATTGTTTTCAACTATTTAATTTGATAGCAACGAAACTATTTGATTTAAACATAAAAATATTCAGATAACACTTTTCTTGAGAAAACCTTTTCGGTAATATTAAAACAGTGTGCTAAGGAGTATAACAATGAAATATAAACATGTTGCTCTTGGCTTTGTGACATCTTTTGCTGCATTAGCAATTGGAGTCAGTATTGCCAATTATTCGGGTCAAATTTTTCCTCAACGTGCTGAATCTGTCATCTATGGTTTAACACTAGATTCTTCAAATAGAATCACCGCAAGTTACTCTTCGACTGAACGTTCCCTCTCGACAGCTAGTGGAAATTGGACAGTCAGTTTTGACTATACTAATGTCTCGCCTCTAACTGGCGGACATTGCACAATTGAAAATGGTGGTCAATTGGTTAACTCCGACCACATTCTTTCAATTGAAGAGTTAACGATAAATTTTTCAACAACTGGAACGCTCCGTTTCCGTACCTCATATGATGCCTCGACATGGGGAGCATACAATGATGCTGTTTCAGGGGAAAATTATACATTATCTTCTCATCCATACTATGTTGAGTTCTCAGCATTAAACGCAAATGTCGACTTATATAGTGTTTCCTATGGTTATACATGTGCAGTAAATGAAGAGGCTGGGGGTAGTACTGGAGATACTTTACTTGGTGTCATTGATTTTTGGAACACCGCTAATGTGACGGATACTGGAACTGTCACTGAGATTAACACAACATATGTCAACAATTTAAGTTATTCCGATTTAGCTCATACCAACGAAATTGACGTTGCC
>JAEZSD010000118.1 GCA_023422095.1 Bacillota bacterium | reverse complement strand
CAATCAGATAGTCATCAACTCTTATTTCCAATCGATTTGTTCTTAACGAACCAAGTAAATGAAATGGATGAATTAATAAACTTTCTTGTGACAAGTAGTCTTTTATCTCTCCATCGGGTATTTCGGTTTTGCTCATTAAGTTTTTTTCGCCTTTTGAGGTTAAAATCTGGTTAATTTCGATGTCGCCATTTGACCCTTTGATTTTCAAAGTTAATTCAGCGTTTTTTTCCGTTTTACGAAGTCTTAAAATTATTCCTTTAGACTTTAAATAAAAGGAATATGTATCAAAATAATAGTTAGTTTGTTTAAAAATTTGGCGGTCGGGATATTTCTCAAGAAAAAAATGAAGAATCTTCTGGTATTGGTCTTCATTTATTAAAACTCTTTTTTCGTATTCAATTTCTCGAGACATTTATTAACTCCTTAGGAGAAGGTGCGATATAATGATAACATAGTTTAGGAGATAATCATGAAAGTAGCAATATTTGTTAATGAACATAAGCCAATTGGTGATATCGATAAAATAATCATTAGCGAAGTCGTTTCCCATGGTTTGATTATAGATAATGTTAATCCTGATATTGTAATATTCGTTGGTGGAGACGGCACTTTTTTGAGAGCCGTTCATCACTATCTCCCCATTATTCATTCAGTTAAATTTCTTGGAGTAGGTGCAGGAAATCTTGGCTTCTTCTATGATTTTCATCCTGAAGATGTACATCAACTTTTTACATTATTAGAAGCACATAAATTGAAAGAAAGTTCTCACCATCTTTTAGAAGGTCAAATATTTACCGAGAGTGGTGCTGAGACCATTTATGCTGTAAATGAAATTAGATTGGAAAACCCTTTCCATACTTTAATCTGTGATGTGGAAATTAATCATGAAACATTAGAGACATATCGAGGTAATGGGTTGGTTGTTTCTTCTTCGCTTGGTAGCTCAGCCTACAATAAATCATTAGGAGGATCCTTAATTGATCATTCTCTTGATCTTCTTGAACTCACTGAAATCGCGACGATTCAAAACAACATCAATCGTTCTTTAGGGACTTCATTAGTGGTGTCTGGAAATTCAAAAATAACCTTTAACGGCAATTTTAAAGAAGCTTTGATTGGCTACGATAACGTAGTGATTGATCAACTTAATGTTCTTCGCTTAGAAGTGTATCGCTCAAACAAAGTAGTTCGATTGTTACATTCGCCAGATTATCAATACATCAAATCGTTAAGGAGGAGCTTTATTAAATAAGATGGTTTATTCAGATTTACAAGTTGATTTTAGCAACTTTCTTCGCACTTACGCTTTATGGATTTGCTTAGGGATTATTCTTATCATTTTAATTACTTTATTCTTTTTATTAGTTCTTCCTCGAATCAAACAAAAAAATAAAAAAAATAGCTCAATAACTGATGCGGCTGATTGGATTAACTCTCTTGGGGGAGACAACAATATTATCAGCGTTTCATCATCTCGTTCAAGACTCACGCTTGAAGTTAAAGATGCCTCTTTAGTTGACCAAACCAAACTTAAATTATTGGGAGTCTCGTCCATTATTATCATGTCTCAAAAAATAATTTTGGTCATTGATAACGGAGCGGACGAAATTAAAGAAAAAATCGATAAACATATCTAATTCTCGATTATTTTTATATTTTTTATAGCAAGTGGCTTCTTTGCAAGTCACTTTTTATTTCTTCAACAGGGAATCCGACAACATTATCGAAGCTACCAATTACAGTCTTTACAATAGGGAATTTTTTGTTATCTTGAATTCCATATGCGCCAGCCTTATCTAAAGGAATTTTACTTTCGATATATTTGTGAATAAGGTCGTCGCTAAGCTGATTAATAATAACTTGAGAGTGAACGCTTCTTTCCATTGATTTGCCTTGGTAAAAAATACAAAAGGCTGTTATGACAGTATGCATCTTATTCGACAACATTTTTAAAATCCGAAAAGCATCATTCTCATCTTTTGGCTTTCCAATAATTTGATTGTCTAAAACAACAATTGTATCAGCAGAAATAACAATATCGTTTGGATGATTCTTAGCGATAATTTCACCTTTTCTAAAAGCAATGTCTTTAACCGCTAAAGGAGGAGGAAGATATAGTGATTCGCTTTCGTCAATTGAACTTACTTCAACACCAAAATGAGAGACAATTCTCTTCATCAATTCATGCCTGCGAGGAGACTGGCTTGCTAAGATAAACATATTAGTTCTTTGACATTATGACTGGAATAATCATTGGCCTTCTTGCTGTTTTGGTGAATAAATAATCTCCAGCGATTTTTTTGATTACTGCTTTAAGCTCACTGAAACTAGTTTTGCTCCGTAATTTCTCGCGAATTGCTGTCTCTACTAAACCGCGGCATTCTTCCATAACTTTAGCATTATCTTGGTTAATGATGCCTTTGGCATAAAAGTTGGGGGAAACGATAAGGCTATTAGCGCGACTATCAACAGAAATCGCAATAGTAAGCATTCCATCTTCAGTTAAAATGCGACGATCAGCGATAACTGCGTCAGCTAAACCTGTAATATCTTTTCCATCGATGTAGGTATTTCCGTGTTCGACCTGATAGCCAGGAGCAATTTTCCCATACGCCATCGTGATAGTATCTCCATTATCTAAGATGAAACACTTGTCGAGAGGAACCCCAACTGTTGAGGCGAGTTCGGCGTGAAGTCTTAACATGCGGTATTCACCATGCATTGGCATGAAATATTTGGGCTTAACGATCTTTAAAAGTAAACGTAATTCTTGTCTTGCTGGGTGACCAGAAGAGTGAATATCGCTCAGAATTGAGTTAGTAATAACCTCTGCTCCGCATCTTGTTAATAGGTTAACAACATTACCTATCATAATTCCGTTTCCTGGAATAGCACTGCTCGAGAAAACCACTGTATCTCCTGGCATTATTCGCACATCTTTATGCTCGCCATTGGCGATGCGTGATAAAGCAGCCATCGATTCACCTTGTGATCCAGTGCAAAGAATAAGAATTTCGCTTGGCTTATAACGGCGAATATCTTGAGTTTCAATAATTGAATCATCAGGTATTTTGATATAGCCGAAACTACGGCTGATTTCAACGGCTTTTTCCATTGAGCGACCGACGATGACAATTTTTCTTCCATGTTTAACACCAGATTCACAAATCTGCTGAATACGAGAAATATTGCTGGAGAAGGTCGAAACGATTAAACGTCCTGTCGCACTTTCAACGATGTCATTTATCGAATCGTAAACATTCCGTTCGCTAGGAGTGTATCCTTCGCTTTCGGCGTTAGTGGAATCGCTCAACAATAAAGTGACCCCCTCATCTCCTAATTTTGCTAATTTGCTCAATTCCATATCTGGCCCAACCGGAGTCAAATCAATTTTGAAATCACCAGTTGTAACAATTCTTCCTTCTGGAGTATCAATGCAGATTCCATAGGAATCAGGAATTGAGTGAGTGACGCGGAAGAAACTTGCGATGAAGCGATCAATTTTTAGAACTGTTTCGCTATCGTATTCTACCAATTTTACCCGAGATGACATCTTGTGTTCATCAAGTCGGGCCTTAATTAAAGCGCAGGCAAGTCTTGGAGCGTAAATGACTGGAATATTTACGTTTTGCAACAAGAAAGGAATTCCTCCAATGTGGTCTTCGTGGCCATGAGTAATCAATAAAGCTTTTACTTTATTTCGGTTGTTTTTTAAGTGAGTATAATCAGGAACGATATAATCGATTCCAGGGAATTCAACTCCTGGGAATCTTACTCCAGCATCAATGATGATGATGGTCTCTTCGTTCTCGATACAATACATGTTTTTTCCGACTTCTCCTAAACCTCCCAAGGCATAGATAGAAACCGGTAAGGAAATGTTCTTTACCATATTTGTCCTCCAATTACATTATTAGTATGTGTTTTGGCGTGCTTATT
>JAEZSD010000105.1 GCA_023422095.1 Bacillota bacterium | reverse complement strand
TAACTGGGGCAAAAGTGGCAGCGAATTCGATTTTGATGACTTAGAAAAAGAAAAAGAACCATTCAAAATCGCTAGCGTCTATGTTGATGCTAAGGATAGTAATGATGAATTATATTTCTCCAACTATATCAGCGGTAACAAGAATAGTGTTAGATACAATGACTTCTTTGAAGTTGCAAGCCATTTACAATCACCATTTGTCGATAATCTTGAGAACCCAACTGAAAACTATTACAGTTCCATTTATTCAGAAAACAATGACTTCACTACTCCAACATTGATGCTGATCGACTTAAGTGAAGGACAACCAGCCTATACAACAAACTTTGGAGTTAGCGAAATCGTCTTTAAATACACTGGACGTGACGGCACTACTTCCAATTACGACTTAGCTAGAACCATCTGGGATTGCTGGAATCACATCGGCAAGTTCTCAGCGGATTACAAAGCCTAAACAAAAACAACCGTCTCTTGACGGTTTTTTATTACTATGAAATATTTTGAATATCCCATTTCAGATAATGTTACTGCATTGACCACCACACGTGAAGTTGGCAACATGGCTTTTCATTTGCAAGATAACTATGAAGAAGTGCTTCAAAGAAGAAAAGAAGTGGCGATTGATCTAAAAATCGAACAACCCAATTTAATATTCACTCATCAAACACACAGCGATGTTATTAAAGAAGTAACAAGGCAAGATATTGGAAAAGGCTCCTTTGCTTTTGAAGAAGGTATCGAAGGCGATGCTTTATATACAAAGGAAAGAGGATTAGCTATTGGCATATTTCATGCCGATTGTGTGCCCATCTTTTTCTATGATCCGACTATTCCACTTGTCGGAATTATTCACGCTGGTTTTCCAGGAACATTAAAGCATATCACCTATAAAGCAATTAAATACATAATCACGAAGGAAAATTTAAATCCGGAAAACATCAAGATTTTTATTGGACCGGCACGCCGAAAATCATCATATCTATTGAATCAAAATCAAAAAGAACAGGTCATATGTGCTGGCTGCCCTTTAGCTGATAACTTTTTTGACATGGTTGAATCAAATGTATTTGATTTGCTATGCGCAAACATTCCTTTGAATCATATTCACGATATAAATATCAACACAACTGCTGATGATAATTGCTTTTCTGACTATTTAAAAACGCCAGCTGGTCGCATGGCGTCTATCATTATTCTTAAATAATTATTATTTTATTTTTTTAGCAACGCTTGGAGGAACTAGTTCGCTAACATCGACTCCGGCTTTTGCTAATTCCATTACTGTCGAGGAATTGATAAAAGAGTTTTTCGCTCTGCTCATTAAAAAGACAGAATCAATGGATGAGTCAGCAAATTCGTTTGCGCTAGCCAGCTCAAATTCATATTCAAAGTCAGTGACCGCTCGTAGACCACGAATTAAGTGACTAGCATGGTGTTCTTTAGCGTATTGAACGGTCAACACGCTGGATTTGTCAACTTCCACGCCACTCATTCCAGAGGTGGCTTCTTTTATCATTTGAAGGCGTTCTTCAGCGGTAAAACGAGACTTCTTATTAGGATTGCTCGCCACTAAAACGATTACCTTATCGAAAATCTTTAAAGCTCTATCCAAAACGTCTAAATGACCGTAAGTTATGGGGTCAAAACTCCCGGGATAAATTGCTATTTTCATACTTGCCTCCAAACAATGTCAACATTGATTTCCCCGTACTTATAATGGCGGGTTTTATTCCAGATTATTGAATCAAAAATAAGATTGCTTTGTGATTCTATCACTATAATACCATTTTTTGACAAAAGCTTATTATCAAGTATTAAAGATATAAGTTCATAGTAGTTGTCAAAGTGATAGGGTGGATCAAGAAAAATGAGATCAAAAACTTCGCCGCCTTCAATTAGGAGAGAAAGTGCTCTTTTATCTTCAAGGGGAAGCACTTTTGCTTGATTTTGATTTATTCCTAAAGAGGCAATATTCTTTTTGACTGTTTCGATGGCAATCTGATTGTAGTCAACAAAAGTTGAATGAGTGGCTCCTCTAGAAAGGGCTTCTATCCCCATCGCTCCACTACCAGCATATAGATCCAAAACTTTTAAACCGCTTATATCTCCTAAAGAGGAAAAGATGGCCTCTCTAATACGGTCTTTTGTGGGTCGAATATTCTTCTCATCGCTTGGCCAAACCAATAATCGACGGCGGTACTTTCCTGCGACAATACGCATTTAATCTTCCTCCTGTGGACACATATCAGTATCCATGAGAGCGAAGATGTTTTTATTAATATCTTGGTAGATAGTGCGAACAGCTTGAAAAGCTTCCAGATATTCTTTCACTGTCGGATGCATATAAAGTAAGGATTTAGCTTTAATTAGTTCATCACGGGCTTTCTTAACTTCATCAACTTCATCATTTGAATAAATGGTGAGCATATCTCCATAACGACTAGAGGCAATATCTTTTTGATATGCTAAGGCCATGACAGAATCATCGTTATTCATCTTTCTTTCAAGTTCGTTTAGACGAATGATCCTCGGATCTTTCGCTAAAGCTTCTTTTAAGTTATAGACATCTATATAAATTTCTTTTTTCATTGTATGAAATATTATAAGCATTTTTTCTAATTAAGCGTTAGCACTTAACTTTATCATTTTTTTTAATTGTGTTAGGATACTTAATGTGAAATTAAAAATCTACAAAGATACTAACCCAATCATGCGTCAAAAAAGCAACGAAGTCCCACTTCCTTTGTCGAAAAAGGATCAAGAAGTTTTGGATGCGATGATTGAACATTTAAAATTGAGCCAAAATGAAGAATATCGCAAGACTCATAAGATCCGAGAAGGGGTCGGTCTAGCCGCAGTTCAAGTTGGACATTTGAAACGCATGTTTGTCATCTATTATCAAAAAGAAGATGGCCAAATTATTCAATACCAACTAATAAATCCAAAAATCGTTGAAACTTCAGTAAAAAAATGTGCTTTAAAGAATGGCGAAGGGTGTCTTTCTGTCGATAAGGAATACGATGGCTACGCTCACCGATATTATAAGATACGTATGCGCGCATTTGACGCTATTCAAAACAAAGACATTGAAATAGTCGCTTCCGGATTCGATGCTGTTGTTTTACAGCATGAATACGATCACCTCGATGGCCTTTTCTTTTATGATCGAATCGATAGAATTAAGCCTCTTGAGCAACTATCGAACGAAGAATTAATTTAATTAATAAAATATAAAATTGTGCTATAATAAGCACGCCAAAACACATACTAATAATGTAATTGGAGGACAAATATGGTAAAGAACATTTCCTTACCGGTTTCTATCTATGCCTTGGGAGGTTTAGGAGAAGTCGGAAAAAACA
>JAEZSD010000054.1 GCA_023422095.1 Bacillota bacterium | reverse complement strand
TAATAATTAAGCGAATTTGGTAAACCAAGTTGCAATGCAGGTGTAGTTCAGTGGTAGAACACTACCTTGCCAAGGTAGTTATGCGGGTTCGATTCCCGTCACTTGCTCCAGATGATTATTAAGACTCGTCAAACGGGTCTTTTTCTTTATCTGCGCCTTGAGTTTCCTCTATTGAATTATCATCAACATCCGTCATATTATCATTTTCAGTTTCTTTCAACTCATCGAGCGTTTTAGATAATAATTCAGCTTCTTTTTCAACGAGATTTCTTTCGGCTTGGATGTCGAGAATCATTTGCTTAGTTAAATTTTTTGAGATTGTGCGAACATCCTTATCTATAAATGAATATATAGCCTCCATATTGTTGAAATAGAATGGAACAAAAAATGAGGTCAGTCCTAATCCTGCCATCATCGCAATACTTGAAGCAAAAGTGGCATCTCCATTGAATTGTAGGGAAATGGTTAGTCCGCCCACAAACCCAATAATAAATAGAAGAAATAATGGCCAGTTTAAACCTAGATAGGTGCCATAAAAACTCTTTCCTTGCTTTTTAATTGCCTCTTTTAATGCCACTCTTATGAAAACGGGAGGATTTTGAGGGGCGTTTAAACGGACAAAAATGCTGAAGGATTCAAGTGAAATAAAATACAAAAAAGCCAAGCATGAAATAAAAGACGAAGGAATAAAGATTAAATTGAAAAAGACATAAAGCATATTATTATTAGCAGATAAATAACCCTGAACAGCATCATTATATGCAGTAGTCGTTAAACTAGCGTCGGTTATAGTCTCGAAGAAACCAACAAAATTATTGTTAAATGTATCTCCATAATTATTGGTAAAAAATAAATAAATAATGATAAATAACACAATCGTGAAAAAGGCATCAACAACAATGGATTTAAAAAAAGAAATTAACACCCGAAATGAGGAGCGGAATGGCCTAGTAAAATAAACAGCAAAGAAACGGAAAAAATTTCGAGTTCTAACTTCATTATTCATTTTTAGCTGAAAATGAGTGAGAATTGAGGCGAATAAGAATGGAATTCCTAATAAAGGGATTACGATATAGTTCAAGCCAGGAAGAGCTAAATCAAAACCGTAAAGAGCTGCGAAAAAAATGGCGCAGGTTATTCCTAAGACCCAAGAATTTAAAGGATGCGCTTTATAATATTTTTTTGAATAGGCAAAGGCCTCTTTAATTTTCATTTTTTCTTCCTGCGATTAAGACGATAAATTGCCTTAACAGCACTATCTAGTTGTACCGGATTGATTCTTCCGACAGTGCGTGACTCAATATTTTTCACGAGCATTTTGAAGAATTTGCGTTGGACAATATAAAATTGTTTGGATTCTGACTTTACAAAGCACTTGCAAGAGTTGTTAACAAGAATTACTCCAATCATCAATGAGCTATCAATTCCGGTAATCATTGAAAGGCGAGAAATAATTTTTTCGCTAGTAATAAACGGATTATCGGTATATTGTTTCTTGCCTTTTTTATCGACGAAAATTAAAGATTTGTCATCAGAGTTGCCAAGTAAATCGCCCTCGTAATAATAATCATTAATAATAAACACATAGCGATCAGCGAAAAGAATGTGATCAATGCCCATCACTGTTGAATCGTCGATTCTGAAGAGGAAGTCATTGATTAGGTAATAATCTTGATTAAAAGCTATCTGGTAAATTTTTTTGTAATAATACTTGCGGAATTTTCTCTTGATAAATAAATGTCTTAGAGGAAAGAAAATCGCACAAAAAATTGAGACAGCCACTATAAAAGCGGCTACAACAACAAATGAGATTTGTAAGGAATTTAAGTCAACAAGTGTAAGATAATATTCAAACATAATTTTATTAATAATAATTCTATCAAAAATATCCTTAATTTATAAGGTCATCTTGATTTTTAACACTAATTTTTTTCTTTATTTAATCAAAAATGACTTTTCCATCTCTAGCAGCTCTAATCATTCTCTGCAATTCTTCCATCGATAATTTACGGGAAATGTCAGGAAGATTATCAATAGGAAACCAACCTACATCATCGGTTTCATATTCATGATCATGCAATTCTCCAGAAATTGTTCCTTCAAAAATAATGACAAACTCAGGAACGGAAGTATTACTTTTATATGGAGTACGGTTTGTCACTCCCACTAAACGAACGGAACTGATTTCAGCTCCGGCTTCTTGAAGGCATTCATTAATGGCGGTTTGACTTGGGGAATCATATAATTCAGCCCATCCTCCAGGAAGAGAATAGTTCTGGGTTTTTACTTCTCGAACCATTAGTATTTTATCGCGTTCTTTGTTAAAAATGATCGTTCTAACAGAGACGTTAGGAGTTGGATAAACATCCTTCTCAAAATAATTCGGACGATCTAATTTGATGTTAATAAAATCTTCCAAAAAAGCTTTGGATAAATCATTAATCTCTTGGTAATTCGTAATTGCATATGGATCTTTGCTGTAAGTAAGACCGATTTTTGCAATGGCTTGAATTTTAATAATATAATCGTAAATTGACTTCGAATCAACCATAAATCAATAACTAATGTAACTAATGTAAGCAGCGATTTTATCGGTAATTTCGTTGCAAATTTTGAGATCAGTCGCTTCCACCATAACGCGGATTAATTGTTCTGTTCCACTGCAACGAACGAGAATTCTTCCATCCCCATTTAAAGTTCTTTCCTGTTCCTTGATGCAGTCTTTCAACCCTTGATGTTCCATGATTGCCTCTTTATTCGGAACGACAATGTTCTTAAGCGTTTGAGGAAAAATAATCAGGTCTTTTGTTAGTTCTCTAATGGTCTTTTTTTCTTCTGCTAAAATATTAAGTAAATGAATGGCGGTCAACTGTCCATCCCCGGTATTCAAATCATCGTAGAAAATGACGTGGCCAGATTGCTCTCCACCAAGGGATAATTGACTTTCTTTTAAACGAGCTTGAACATATTTATCTCCGACAGAGACTTCTTCATAATTTAACCCTTTTTCATGAAGGGCTTTTTTCAAACCAAAATTCGACATCACCGTCAATACAATAGTGTCTTTTCGTAAACTATGATGCTTTTTCATAAATAAGGCGTTTAAATACATCGTGGCATCTCCATCGATGACATTACCAAATCTATCTATGAAAAGGCAGCGATCAGCGTCTCCATCAAAAGCAATTCCTAAATCATAATGGCCTTGTAGTACTTTGCTTTTAATAAAATTCAAATGAGTTGACCCACAATTATCATTAATATCTGTACCACTAAAATCGGCATTGAATAAATCAGCATTGAGATGAAGCTTATTGATAAATAGCTCTTTAGCTGTGACAGCTGCCGAACCATGAGCGCAATCAATAGCAAGTCGCATATGCGAAAGGTCGCCTTCAGCTTTGCTTGCGAGAAAATCGATATAGTAATTTATCAATTCTTTGTCGATAAATAATTGGCCAATTTTTTTATTGGACGCTAGTGGTAATTCATCAATGGGAGCATCAATATACTTTTCGATTTCCAATTCAATTGCAGAACTAAGTTTCTCTCCGTTTGGAGCGAAAATCTTGATGCCGTTATCATAAAAAGGATTATGACTCGCCGAAATCATGATACCAAAATCAAACCCTTTGTTTTCAACAAGATAGGAAATTGATGGAGTAGTTGTGACACCAACTTCAAAAACATCTCCACCACTGGAAGTAATACCTGCAATTAAAGCAGCGGCAAGCATTGAACCAGATATACGAGTGTCTCTACCAATAATGATTTTATTTTTCTTTCCTTGGGGATATTGTCCAATATATCTTCCGATTCGATAAGCAAGAAGAGCAGTCAATTTTTCGTTGGCTGGACCCCTAACGCCGTCCGTTCCAAAGTATTTGCCCATTATTCTTCACTTCCCCCATCGGCCATGTATGTCTCAAAAGCTCGTAGGAAAGCATCAGGACTGACAGTTTCTAATTCACCATTCACAGCGAAAGAAATTCTGCCGGTCTCTTCACTGACAACAACAGTAACTGAGTCAGTGACTTCTGAAATGCCAATAGCAGCTCTATGGCGAGAACCATATTTATAGGCAAATGGTTTGGTTGTTGGAGTAAAAAAGACACTTGCGGCAATAATTTCGTTTCCGTGAATAACTACCGCTCCATCATGTAAACGAGTACCAGGATAGAAAATTGTGGTCAATAACTCGGGAGTAACAGGAGCAAGAATTGGGACACCATTTTTCATAATATCTTTTAAGGAGGTATTTTTTTCAAAGGTAATCAATGCTCCAATACGACTTTTGGATAATGTGGTTACTGCCACTTCAATATTTTTATATAAAGCTTTTCGATCATAGATTTTTTCGACTCCAAAATTGACATTTTTGCCGCTTGCTCTTCGAAATGGATTGGCTAAAAAAGCTCGTAAATCGCCAAGATTAGCAAATAAAGAGAGGGTCAATGCCACAGCGCTAACCATTGATGCAACAATCATTACACCATCAAGGCAAAGAATATAGGATGCAAGAACAAAAAATAAAGAGAGACTGCATACGACAAATCCCGCTTTTCTTTTTACCACGCGATGTATAACAACAAATAACAATCCATAAATAACTAAAATAAGTGCGATTGTTAAAATCCAATTCACCAGCTTAGCGTTATTCCAAATAAAATCCATATCGATGGCTCCTTAATATATGTTTTAAAGAACTTATTTCTTTATCTTTTTCATTTTACCAAGTACAATACTTATTTTCAATAACGGCAACAATTCTTCGTAAAAAAAATCAATTTTTTCAGAAAAGTAGCGCAAATGCCGAGTATGTCTACTGGATTTTTTTATCTATTTTTACAATATTTGGTTTTATTACCTTGATTGTGCGGTGATAAGGAGATTTCCTATTTTCCAAAAATAATTTTAAATAATCTTTCCCTTTAACGGTCACTTCTAAATACAAATCTTCGCTTTTTGGATCGAATACATTCTTAAGGAAGCCGTAGCGAATAAGAGATAAAACATAATGACAAATCTTTTTGCTGGAATAGGAAATCAAAGTCCCAAAAGTCGGTACATTTCGCACTTCATGCATTTCGTTTTTATCATTTCCGCTCAATATTTTATGAACCCCTTCCTGATTGGGGTATAAGGATAAGAGATTGAGGGAGTAAACAGTGTGAATAACTTTATAATGGGTGATTGATAGCTTTAATTCTTTCATAAGATAAGTTTAGCGATACGCCTGAAAAAGGTCAAAGATTAAACTTTATTTGTGAGAGATAACGAGATGCGTTAAAATAAGCGTGGCATTATTGCTTGTCAAAAGGAGAAAATATGGCAACACCACATATCAACGCAAAGCCAGGCTCATTCGCAAACGTCGTTCTCATGCCCGGAGACCCTCTTCGCGCAAAATGGATCGCGGAAACTTATTTACATGATTGTGAGGAAGTTACCAATGTCCGCGGAATACTCGGCTATACTGGCTTGACTAAAAATGGAAAAAGAATTTCGGTTATGGCTTCAGGAATGGGACAACCTTCTATCGGCATCTATTCCCATGAACTTTATACTGGTTATGGAGTCGAAGCGATTATTCGTGTTGGAACCTGTGGTTCTTATCAACCGGAAATCAATTTATTCGATGTCTTGATTGCGACTACCGCCTCAACTGATAGCAACTGGCAAGGACAATATGGCCTTAATGGCACATTATCAGCTGGTGCTGACTTCGAATTGGCGATTGAAGCATATAATCAATGCAAGATTAAAGGAGTTGCTTATCATGGGGGAAACATTCTCTCTGCTGACGTCTTCTACGATGATGATCCTGATACTTGGAAAAAATGGGCCAAACTCAACTTGTTAGGTGTTGAAATGGAATCCTATTCCTTATATTGCAACGCAGCGAGATTAAAGAAAAAAGCCCTCTGCTTATTAACTGTCACTGATAGTTTCACCAACAAGGGCGAAAAAGCCACGGTTGAACAAAGACAATTAGGCTTAGGCAAAATGATCGAAGTGGCGATTGCCACAGCTGAAAAATTCGCTAAGTAATATTAATAAAAATGAAGACCTCTCTTTGAGAGGTTTTTTTATAGCACAAATAAATAAATTGAGAAGAACATCAATATTGCCCCGAGAAGAATAAAGAAGTGAAAAACAGAATGAGCGTATTGAATCTTTCTACCTATTCCGTAGATAACGGCCCCAAGAGTATAAGCAATTCCTGAAGATAATATGAGGAAGAAACCTGTTTGACCCAAGGCATCCCAAAGTGGTACAAAGGCCACCATAATGCACCAGCCGGCCACAATATAGCAAGTCATACTCAACCAACCATATTTTTTTAGATTAATTGAATTGAAAATTGTCCCAATAATGCAAAATATCCATACAAAGGCAAAGATCAGGAAAGCTACTGTTGAGGTTCCCCAACCAAAGACATTCATTGGTCTTAAGGCAATAAGAGTGAAAGGCGTGTAGCTGCCGGCAACCAATAGGAAAATCATATTGTGATCCATGATGCGCAAAACTTTTTTACCTTTATTGCGAGCTAACGAGTGATATAGGCAAGACATAGTAAATAAGATAATCAATGATATCCCGTAAACTAACACCGCCCCTAACCGCCAAGGATCATTCATGGGAATAACTTTAATAAGGCATAGAATTAAGCCGACAATACTTAAAAGGGCCCCTAGTCCATGCGAGATTGAAGAGATTAATTCTTCTCTCAGCGAATAATGCGGTAATTTCAAATCTTTTAATTTCATGACACAATCTTATGACATTGAGATTTATTTGTTTCTCTATTGTTAAAAATAAAAATTCTACTCCCCTATTTCGAAGAGTAGAATGATATTTTATTTCGATAGAATCACTTTATTTTAATTCTTCGCACTGGGCGGTATAAAAGAATTAATGAGTTGATAACCATTAAAACCGTAAGACCTGTATCTGCTAAAACAGCGACAAACATCGGCAAGTCGACATTTAACATGACAAGAACCATTACTGTAATTTTAACAAGCAAGGAAAAGACGATGTTAAATATAGCGGTATTCCTAGCCATTTTAGCAATTTTATAAGCATCGTAAACTTTAGCGGGGTCGTCATTCATAATAACGATATCCGCACTTTCGACAGATGTATCACTGCCGATTCCGCCCATAGCAATACCGATATCACTTCTTTTAATGGAAGGAGCGTCATTAATTCCATCCCCGATAAAAGCGACACCTTTTTGGTGTTCCATTTCAATCTCTAAGACTTTGGTTTTGCCTTCTGGAGAAAGTTCACTGACATAACGATCAATGCCTAAGGTTTGACATAAACTCTTAGCATTTTCTTCTTTATCACCAGTTAATAAAAGAATTTCGATGTTTTCCTTATGGAGTAAGTCCACCATTGGTTGAGCATCTTCTTTGAGCTCATCAGCTAGAAGGACATATCCGAGATATTCGCCATTCTTAGCGACGAACACTGGAGTGCCAATCTCTAAGACATCTGGAGTTACAATTCCATGATTAGAAAAGTATAACTTCGAACCAGCGATAATATTGTTTTTTCGATAGGTCGTTTCAGTTCCTAGACCGGTAATTTCTTTATAATCCTTTTGTTCTGCGGCTAATTTGCGGAAATTTTTACCGTGACATATGGCTTTTCCAATTGGATGAGACGATAAACATTCAGCGGCATATAAAGATTCCATTAGTTGGCTTTCTTTAATTCCCGTAACGGGAACAATTGATTGAATAGAGAAAGAACCATGAGTTAATGTTCCCGTTTTATCGGTTACCAAAAGACGCATCTTAACTAAATCATCAAATCGATCGGTACCTTTGACAACAATGCCGTGTTTGCTGGAAAGTCCGATGGCAGAAAAATAAGCAAGTGGCACGCTGATAACGATAGCGCACGGGCAAGCGATAACCAATATTTCTAAGCCTTCATATGTGACTTCTTGCCATTGCTTAGTTACTAAGCCAGCAATCAAAATATACATTATGGAAATGAATACAATTAGAGGAGTATACCAACGAGCAAACTTAGTAATAAATTTGGCAGCTTTGGTTTTTCTTTCCCCACTTGTGGAGATTAAATTCATAATCTTGGAGACAGTGGAATCAACATAGACTTTTTCCACCACCATGGTCAATGTTCCGCTTTTAAGGATACATCCGCTTGATGCTTGTTGACCTTTTTTAACTGGGACAGGAACATATTCACCGGTGAGAGATGAAAAATCGAGATAGGCCTCTCCTTCAATAATTCGCCCATCAACCGGAATTGATTCGCCAACTTTGACAAGAATAACATCGCCAATTTTTAGGTCTTCAGGTTTCACCTGACTGATTTCATCGCCCTCAATTTTGTTGGCGTATTCGGCTCTTAAATTAATCGCTGACATAACAGCAAAGCGGCTCTTCTTCGTAGCAATAGCTTCCACTAATCGACCAATTTGGAATAAGCCAACTACTAAGATGGCTTCGACATGTTCTTCGTGAAGGAAGAAGGGAATCGGATCTCCGTGAGGCTCGTATTCTAATGAAGCAAGTATAAAAGCCCCAAAAGCTGCGATTATGATTAATAGATATTCATCTACAGGGTTTTGCTTATGGAATATCTTGTATATGGGTTTATACATAATATCGTAAGATAGAACGAGAACAGCGGATAGATATAAACCAAATCTCCACCAATATAAACTATTATCCGTAATGAAGAAGCTACATAAGGCAATCACCATTATCGCGTAGATAACACGTCCAATCATAATGAAAGTGTTACGGTCAAAAAGTTTTAATTTTTGGGCTCGATAATCAACATCCTTAATTTCGATTGGATCACTCTCAACTTCTTTGATAATGTTGAGAATTTCCTGTTTGGTTAGTTCTTTATCTTCATAGGTAATGTAAAGATGATTTCCGGCAAAATCGATACGAGCATAGGCGATACCGGGGTAATTATTGAGATGTGCTTCTGTCTTTGTCGCGCAATTTGCGCAGTCAAATCCCGAAATATCATAAACTTTTTTTATCATTTTTTGTTTTCCTCCATCACGTGTTCCATGGCCACATGAATTAATTTCTGAATATGTCCGTCTTTCAAACAATAATAAACTTTCAAACCATCTTTTTCGCTACTTACTAACCCTTGATCCTTTAAAACTCGTATTTGGTGAGAGACCAAGGAGGGAGATGCTTCAATCTCACGAGCAATGTCACCGACACTCTTTGATGGCATACAGACAAGAGTTTGGCATTTACCGCAGTGAGGACTCTCACTATTCGGGCATTGACTGACATCTAAAAGACTCATCATTATTTTCAGACGCGTGTTATCAGAAAGAATAAAAAATAATTTTTGAGTTTTATTTAAATAGTTCGTTTTTTTCATAATTTTTACTTACATATTATATGAACGCTCATTCATATAGTCAATAGTAATGGTAACTTTTTAATCAAATAAAAATCATGTAAAAACATGACGTTTATTTTGATGAATTGAATACAACTTTAATTAAAAAGAGGTTTTTCTTTTTGGCTTCCCTTGATAACTACGACTAGAATTAGTTTTTTTATTATTATTTAATCCTAAAGTTGGCCCATTATCATTGCTTTTTCCATAATTTGTTTTTTTTGAAAATCGTTTAGTGTTATTGGCTTTGCCTTCGTTATGAGAAGTATGATCACGTTTCTCATAATCTCTTTTTGGTTTGCTATCACCATATGTGAATGGGCGGCCTTCGTTTTGACCACGATGGGTGTTTGAACGATCTGCATAGTTCGAACTTGTAGATGAATTTCTATAAGAATGACTATGGGTTGGTTTGTTTCCGAGGTTTTCACTATCTTTATGAGGGGTGCGATCACGTTTCTCGTAATCTCTTTTTGGTTTATTATCACCATATGAGAATATACGGCCTTCGTTTTGACCACTACTTGAATGTGATCGATTGGCATAATCTGGGCGAGAAGATGAACCTCTATAAGAATTACTACGGCTTGGCTTATTTTCGAAACGAGTATCTTCTCGGTGAGAAGTGCGATCACGTTTTGCGTATTCACCATGTTCGTTGGAATTTGTTCTGTTTTGATATGAACTTCTTTCGTTTGGTTCTTTTTTGGTAAAACTGCGATCACGTTTTGCATAATTAGATTGTTGATTATTGTCTTTTCTCTCTCCCTCATTTTTTTCAAAATGTGGTTTGTTAGAGCGAGGAAAATATTCGCGGCGTGGTTCTTTATTTGCTTTCATTGTTGGGTCCTCTTTGATGAATCCTGATGGTTCGCTAGATATTGAAGGCTTATTGTTTGGTTTTGTTTTAACTTCATCAAAAGAAGTTGATACGTTATTTTCATAGTTTTTGTATTTTTTGCGAGTTGTTCTTTTTTGTTTGCCGAAATTAGCTGGCGCATTTTCAATTATTTCACCTTGATCATTTTTCTTGGGTTTGAATCTATTTTCCCCTCGATTAAAATCTTTATTATCGCGCGAACCACGATTACTTTCTTTATAGTCATTGTTTGTTTTTGCTGAAATGTCTTTTGTAAACTCGCTGTCGCTTGTTTTTCCTTCAACAATTTTCTTGAATTTACTATCTGGGCTGACGGGATCTAATTTCAACACTTTTAGTTTAAGACCAGTATGACTTTCCACCGCTCTTAATAGCGAGCGTTCAGTTCTACTACAAAATGTAAATGTTTCTCCAGTTAGTCCGCGACGTCCAGTTCTTCCAATCCGATGAACATAGGTTTCAGGACTTATAGGTAGGTCGTAATTTATAACGTGACTTAATTCATCAATATCAATGCCTCGGGCAGCAATATCGGTCGCAACCAAAACTCTAATTCTTTTATTTTTAAAATCATCAAGAGCGGTTTGGCGGGCTCTTTGTGATTTACTACCATGAATGGCATCAACACCAACCCCATATTCTTGTAGTTGTTCTACTAATTTATTGGCAGTGTGTTTGGTTTTCATAAAAACAAGTACGGACTCAAGCTTTTTATCTGTTAATAAATCTAATAACAAATCAATTTTTTCTTTCTTTTCAATAAAAAATACAGAGTGACTAATTTTATCAATCATTTTTTCTGGTGGGGCCATGTCCAAATGTTGAGGATCAACGAGTAAGTCAGCAGCCAGAGCGGATATCTCTTTGGAGATAGTCGCGGAAAACATCATTGTTTGTCTAGTTTTAGGAATGAATCCTTTAATGTACTTCACATCTTTAATAAATCCCATATCCAAGAGCATGTCAGCTTCATCAAGAACGAAGTGCTCAACAGTATTAATACGAACAATCTTTTGTTGCATTAGGTCCATTAAACGCCCTGGAGTGGCAATTAAAATATCAATTCCACCTCTTATCATATTTTCTTGAGCCCGTTGACCGACTCCACCATAAATAACCCCGGTTTTAATGTTCAGTTTTCCAGAATAGGTCTGAAAACTCGTTTTAATTTGTTCAGCTAATTCACGAGTAGGGGCCAATATAAGAGCGCGAATAATACGCTTGTCTTGGTCGGTATTGCTTTCTTTGGCTTTTACAATTTGTTGAATGATGGGGATGGCAAAAGCGGCAGTTTTACCTGTGCCAGTTTGGGCACTAGCCAACAAATCTTTTCGTTCAAGCAATAAAGGAATTGCCTCTATTTGAATAGGAGAAGGTACTTCGTATCCTTCGCCTTCAATCGCCCTCAATATGGGGTCGATAATTTTTAGGTCTTTAAATGTCATTTTTTCTCTTTTTCTGTGTATTCAAATTACACTGATGAACCAGCAAAAAAACGCTGGTATCCAAGCTTAGAAGCGCTTCTTTGAATTTGATGTACTAAGAGAATTTAATCAGAGTATGGTATTCAAACTATCAATAAATAGTTGGTAGGCGATTTGAAACTTTGGGGTTTTATTTATTTAATCATCAATAAAACCTAGTAGAGTTTATCACATCTAGAAAATAATGCTACTAATATAAACTAATATTCAGATATTCAAATCCAACATCGCGTTTTGAATAAGAAAAAGCGTCTTCATATCACTGAAAACGCTTTTAAAATTATTGATGGAGCACGCGACGGGAATCGAACCCGCATATTCAGCTTGGGAAGCTGACGTTCTACCACTGAACTACGCATGCATTGAAATAATTAAAGCACAAAGTATCAAAAAGAAAAAGTCCCCACTTCAAGAGTTTCAAAGAAAAAAGGCTCGATTAACTTCGAACC
>JAEZSD010000111.1 GCA_023422095.1 Bacillota bacterium | reverse complement strand
AAATAATTGATTACTTCATAAGGATTTCTGATTCCCATCTCATAAAGCAGATGGTTTAGGCGGGGAGATTTGGTTAATTTGTCATTCATTATCTTAATTATTAGAAAGTAAAAGAAAAATAGCAAATTTTTTGATTTGCCATTTGTTCATTTTATTTTATTCAACACCGAGTAAGAAGGAGTAAACAGGTTGTTTTCCATCATGAATATCGATGTCAACTTCAGGATATTTTTCTTCGACATATCTCTTAATCTGATCGATTTCTTTTTCACTCACATCTTCACCATAGATAATAGTGATAATGGAGGACTCATCATCAATCATTTGATCGACTAAATAACGGCAAGCACCCACTTTAGAAGGAGAATCGATGACGATATCTTTTTCGAAGATACCGATGAAATCATCTTTTTTGACTTTGACATCTCCAAATTTGGTGTCGCGGATGGCAAATGTCACTTCGCCAGATTTGACGTTTTTAAGCGCTGATTTCATCTCGTGGAAGTTCTCTTCTGGTGTAGCATCTTCGTTGAACATAATTGCAGAGCTAATTCCTTGAGGAATTGTCTTGCTTGGAACAACGTAAACATTAATATCTTTATCTTCGATGACTTCGCAGGCTTGTGAGGCCGCCATGACGATATTGGAGTTATTAGGGAAAATGTAAACATTTTCAGCATTAGCTTTTTTAATGGCAGTAACAAAGTCCTCGCTGGAAGGGTTCATCGTCTGACCACCTTTAACGATTACAGTGATACCGATTTCACGGAAGAATTCATCGATTCCATCACCAGAAGAAACAGCAATCATCGCATATTTAGTCTTTTCTTTTTTGTTTTCTTCTTCAGCGGGGACGAGATCCTGGTGTTCTTCCACACTGGCTCCGGTCGCCAAAGCATGATGCTGCTCAGTCATATTTTCGATTTTTAATTTCAAAAACTCACCAAATTGTTGAGCGTAAGATAAGACTTCACCAGGATTAAGAGTGTGAACGTGAACCTTGACGATTTCTTCATCATGGACCACCACTAAGGAATTACCGCGGCTACCAAGAATCGTTGTGAAACGTTTTTCGTTGAATGGTTTCTTTACACTATCAGGTCCTAAAGACATGATGAATTCAGTGCAGTAACCAAATTCTTCCTCTTCCATCGAAGCTCCAGCAATACGAATAGGAGTTTCAGCATTCATGGAAGTGGCTTCTAATCTTTCGATAACTCTACCATCCAATGCTGAGCGCAAACCTTCAAATATTTTTAAAAGTCCTGCTCCGCCGGAATCGATGACTCCTACTTCTTTCAAAATAGGAAGAAGTTCGGGTGTTCGCTTAAGCGACTCACGGGCTTCCTTGATTAAAACATCCATGGCTTTTTCAATTGAAAAATCTTTTTTAACAGCTTTAGAGAGGGCTTCGCTAGATTCTCTCATAACGGTCAGTATTGTGCCCTCAACTGGTCTAACGACAGCTTTATAAGCGACTTCGACACCTTTTTCAAAGGCGCGAGAGAATTCAACTGCGTTAACTTCTTTTTTATCTTCTAGACCTTGAGCAAATCCGCGGAAGATTTGTGAAGTGATAACTCCGGAATTACCGCGAGCTCCCATCAAGAGGCCGCGCGAAAAAGCTTTAGCGATGTCCGCAATACTTTCATCACCCCGGTTTTGAATCTCTTTGCTACCACTGGTCATGGTGAGGTTCATATTCATTCCAGTATCACCATCGGGCACTGGAAAGACATTTAAAGCGTCAATTTCTGGGTAGGAATTGTAAAGATTATTCGCGCCCGAAATGAGCATTTTTTTAAGGTCTTGACCACTAAGTTGTTTCATTTTAATTTTTTAAGAGGCTAGATCGTAAGCATAGACATTGATATACCGACATTGCTGAGGGTAATAGTGATTAAAGATATACTTAACCATCTTTTGGCAAGAACGGATGGTCTCCGTAATTTTTAAGCCATAGATGACTACCACATAGATATCAATTGTAAATGTCCGGTCTGCATGAAATTTGATTTTTATGCCTTCCTCTTTTTTTCCTTTCGTTTGAGAAATGTTCGCTATTTCTTTTATACCATAACAAGGAACAATCGCTTCTTTGACAAGAGCGAGTATCTCTTCCTCGGTTATTTTAACGGTTTTGGTATTTGGTTCGTTTGTTTTCATATTTACCTAAATTAGGTTACTCAATTTTACTTAGTAAAAGTAATATTGTCAAGGCAGGGGCTTTTGGATGATTTTCAACCTTATTGATAAAGAATAATTTTTAGAAATTAGGATCGATTTTGTGAGCGACACGATAAGCAGGAATATCGAAAAATAGCGAGGAGAAAAATCCTACCGCGAGCATGCCGGGTAAGCTTCTCATCCAATTGAATAAAAACAAGGGTATATCAAACCATACTCCACTAACGAGGCCATTAAAAATAGCCAAAACAGGATTCAATATCATGAAGTAGATGAATGAATAAAAAAGTGTTGCCAATAGACGATATAGCAAATTATGAGTAAATGTCTCGTGTTCAATACCAAATAAACCAGTGAACCATTTTCCTAATCCAATGAGAGGAACAAATAAAGAAATACAAATAGCTACCGGTAAAGAAACCGCATAGTTAAGTAGGAAATCTAATATGACAAAATTTCCGCCGTTATTAGAGATATTTGCCGCTAAACAGAGACAAGCACTAACGGGGATATTGCACATGAAGGCGTAAACAAGGCTGGCTTTTGTAATTTTCATATCTTACCGGTTAAAGATTATATCATAGATATAATAAAGAGCAAGAAACTAATGGGTTTCTTTTTGCTTTTCATACATTGTAAGAAGAGTAAAAAAGTCTTCCTCAGCGTCCGCGTAAGTAATAATCAAGTGATTACCAAAGTTTTTTTGGAAAAGAGAATATAAACCATACTGATCAAATTGAACAAGAATTTGAGTTCGGCAATAACCAGGAAGAGAGCAATTCTCTTTAATTTTACCTGTGCTAATAACAGAGTTTTCGATTAGTTTTCCATCTTTAAGAAATAACTTACAAATTGTCACTTTATCAAGAGGCATTGTGCCTTTGACGCCGATCCCTAAATTGCTTTCAAAATGCGTCATTAGTTCATATTTTGAAACCATATTCAAAGGAATCGTACAGTGGGCTAGCAAAGCGGTATTTTCTTCTAAATTAACGCGAGAAGGATTGGCTTGGAAACAAGGACGACCAGTTAAGGCTGTCAACATATGCATTGTTAACATGGACGGAACGTCTCCTTCACAGGTAGCGGTAATACCTTCTTCGTTTAATAAAGCCAAGGCTAAACAAGCAGTGTTTTTATATTTACCAAGCAGATCAAAACAGCGAATTGTAAAACCATGGAGGTGATACTTCTCAATCAAGCGTTTAAGCGCGCCATATATGTAGCAAGCCCCTTCTAAAATTTCGTGGTTTTTGAATTTGCTTTTTAATTTATCAAGATGTGGGACATTTCCCATTTTTTTCTTTTCAATTTCTTGAATTAACTCACCCATCCCAATATTGACAAGATTTATTTTAAAATATTCATATACAGTGGGAGCGTCCATCATTGAAGCTATGAGCCATTCGCTCGGTTTTCCGATCACTCCTAGATTGTTATTTTCTAAGGCCTTTATCGCGTGATTGACACGAGCGAAATGTTTAATTTCATCCGCACATTGCTCTTCAGTTCCGGTCACAATAAAGGCTTCTTTATTATGCTGGGAGCAATAAGTTTTGATTTCAAACGAAGCTGGTAAAGAATTATTCTTTCCGTTGGAAAGAAGGATGATGAATTTTCCCAATTTATCAAAAATGGATAGAAATTTGTTTTCGCTTCCACCAGTCTCCACAAAAACAATGGACATCACTGGATCGGGAGCGTTTTCTTTAATCATAAAATCTTCTTCGAGAAGATAATTATTTATTTCTTCGAGGAAGTTGGTGTTTTCTTTGATGATATTTTTCTCGCGATCATCGAGAACAGTTCTTAGGCGAATGACATTAATATTCATGGTGTTTTTACCTCGCTATTATTTTAGCTTATTGAAATAATAAAAAAAAGCCCGGCAGCTCGCTATTTTGTCCTTACGGATATCGTCGCCACTACGGTGCTTAACTTCTGTGTTCGAGATGGGAACAGGTGTATCCACCGCGCCATCACCACCAGACTTTTTTTCTAGAGAGTTCATTTATGTTCTCTCAAAACTGAATATTATCACATGTTGCTTTCTTTGTTAAATAGAAACTTTAATTTTATTTTTTGAAAATCTTAGAAATTAAGACCTCGACCTATTAGTATTAGTCAGCT
>JAEZSD010000070.1 GCA_023422095.1 Bacillota bacterium | reverse complement strand
ATCGCTTGGTAAATTTGTTCCATCTTCCATTTTTCCACTAAGATGGGTTCTTTCATCGATAAATTTCCACGCATTTCAAAGTTGGATTTATTCATCGACAAAGTATCTTTATAGTCCATAGGTTGTCCTTACCTCTTTTCTCTTTCTTTTATTGAACCAAGTCATACGCTAATGAATGGATGTAAACCGCTCCATTAGTCGCACCGCTTCCGTTTATTGTCAGCATAAGTATTCCGCTTAGTGGCATCTCAACTCTCGCTCCGACAGTTGCTGGAACATCGACTCCCGAAGGATGGGTAACAGTTCCTGAAGCAATTGTTGTATTGCCAATTTTCATCGTATAATTGATTGTTTTTCCGGAAGCGCAGTATATCTTGGCGTAAAAAGCGTTCACATTCAATGAAGTTGTTGTTTCAATCGTCAATGAATTAACAGATTTTGTTGAAGTTCCAAAAGCGACTCCAATTTTGCTATCTTTGTTACCAATCACTGCTTCGGTGTTGGTCCAATCAATTTTCCATAGTGTTCCACCGAAATTGGCATTTCCCCCTCGAGTGAAATTAGATAAGTCTCCACCGCTGGCTTTTCCAGTTAATGTGTAGTTATAGTTGCATGCGTGCATGGGGTCTGGATCAGCGACTTTGATGGGAAGATTAATCGCGTTCTTTGGCGTAATAATGTCAAAGGCTTTTGTTCCGATATCAGTCGCTAAGAAAGTATAGTCGGTAGTATTATCGGTGAATGAAGTATTAGGTCTCACTGTGAAGTCTTTTGTCACTTCAACGAGAGTGTAATCAGCTCTGCTGAATGTTTCACCAACCGCGTAATTTCTCTTAGCGTTGGATAAGGCGTAGTTTGCTATTTCAGTACCTTTGTCAATCTCGAGATCAAGATAAGATGGTTTTAAGCAAGTCAAAGAACCCGATTCATCTTTTTTATCTCCAAAAACATAGTCCACTAATTCAGGATAATCGACAAATGGATTGCGGTTACCTTGAGCTTTGGCAGCTCCACTATAGAGATGAGAATAGACACTTTCATTGTGTTGATATTCAAGGCGATCAACGGCGAAATCATTCCAAGACAATAAAGTTGAGAGATTGCCAATCGCATAAGGAGCAACATTAGTGACATAAGAGACATATTCTTCTTGAATTGTAAGGGGTTGATAGGCAGGGTTTTCTGAAACAGAATACATCACTCCCATATAGAATATGGCGCGAGCAAGTCTTCCTTTATCATAATCACCTGGTTCAAAGTTTTTATCGTCATAGGTGTAATCGCCAGTTACTGGACCAGTGCCATAGAATTCACTTTCAGTATTAGCGATGCCAAAATTCTTATTTCCGCGAGAACCATTTCCATTCGAGGTTGAAGCGAATAAATTATGGAAGTCTGTCGCTCTTCCTAACGTTCCTGTCGCCTCACTAGTTAATTTTCCAGTCATCAAAGATGCCGCGAAAGCGTGCTCTCTTTGCCAACCATTTCCTGAAGAATAAGTATCCGTTTTATCTTGATTAGTTGTGTCGTAAACGACATCAACTTTTTCGAAATCATCGAGAGCTTGATCAGCATATTGATTAGTTTCCCAGTTGGTGGGAGAGGCATAAGGAATAGCGTTATAGCCTGTATGAAGGATTGTATATAATTTGTTCTTTAAGTCTTCGCCGTTTTCCCAAGTATTAATACCATCATAATAGTCATTATAAAAGTCAGTACCATAGGTAAGAGTGCCATCATCAAAGACAACTTCAAACGAAGTTAAGGTGCTGGATGATAGAGAAAGTTTTTCAGGAGCAACGATAGAAATTGTATAAGTACCATCAGCCACAGCACAGGCATTTCCGTCCAAATTGGTTAAGATACCTTCTGTTTCCGAAGTAATAGAAGAGAAGTCCCAAGAATATTTATCAACACCATTGGCCTGAATTTTGAAGACGTTTCCCGCATCAGCTTCAATTGATACTTCCCAAATATCTTCAGCGTTTTTAATTAAAGGGACTTCAGTTGTCCAGTTATTAGAAGCCGGAAAAGTTCCAATCACTCCTAAAGAGGTGAGATCTTCAACCTCCTCATGATAACCCCAGTCACAAGCAGAAAGGCTTAGTGCTAGGAAAGGAAATATTAATAAATATGAAATCTTTTTCATGTGTTCTCCCATGTCGCGTTTATTATCGCACATTAATGCGCAATAAAAAAGGGCATTTTATTGCCCTTTTTCGTATATTTCTCTTCAAATTTAGTCTTTTAAGAAACTCGGCAAGATATCGTCATCAAGGCTGAGAGATTCAGCTTTGCCATCTTTATTTTCTTTTGCTTCGTCTTCATCATCATTATTTGACATGAGGATTGCGTTTCCATTTTCCCCTCGAGAAATAGGTGATGTTGTTTGAGGTATCGAGAAATTGACTTCATCTTCGAAATCGCTAGCGATAACACTGACGAGAATTTCATCATTCAATTGATCGTTGATAGCGACACCAAATTTAACATCAATATCATGTCCTGATGCGTCTATCAGTAGGTTAACTGTCTCTTGGGCATCAAATAATGAAACATTTCTGCCACAGGTAACCGCAACGATGGCTCTTCGAGCTCCGCGAATGGAGGCTTCTAACAATGGGGAGTTGATAGCGTTACTCGCCGCTTCTTTAGCACGATTAGCGCCTGTTCCCATACCAAATCCGATTAAAGCGAGTCCCGAATTCTTTAAAGTGTTTCGGACATCAGCGAAATCGAGATTAATGACAGCGGGTAATAAAATTAAGTTAACAATTGTTTTTACTGATTGAGCCAAGACTTTATCGCTATCAGAGAAAGCTTCACTGATTGGTGAATTTCCCGCGGTCATGAGCAATTTGTCATTGCTGACAACGATGATAGAGTCAACACAGGTCTTGAGTTTATTC
>JAEZSD010000068.1 GCA_023422095.1 Bacillota bacterium | reverse complement strand
CCGCTTGGCATTTGTCGACATTATAATTGGGAAAATAGGTATCTTCTAATATCGTAATATTCCTAATGTCAGAAATCATATTTTTGATTGAAGAAGACTTCGCTAAAGTAATGGGCTTTTGATATTTGAGCGAATGATCGGTTGGTTCGCTTCCATCAAGGGTGTAATAAATCGTCCCATTTAATTGAGAAGACAAAACGAGTGAAATTTGGTCCTCATAAAAACCGGTTTCTTGCGAAAAGAATATGACCTTTTCTTTCGAATTTGAATTGTCCATACCACAAGAGGTAATAATAAAGGAGATAGTTAACAAGCACAGAACTCTTTTCATCTTGAAAACATTATAATATTTTTTCTTGAATCCGTCATGCTGA
Organism: Bacillota bacterium; assembly: GCA_023422095.1. Lineage (GTDB taxonomy): Bacteria > Bacillota_I > Bacilli_A > RFN20 > CAG-826 > JAAYDH01. The sequence goes on along the minus strand of JAEZSD010000068.1, from coordinate 4,141 downwards.
TTAAAAAGTCTGGCTTTGAAGTGATCGCTAAAATAGACACTTTATCAAAAAAGTCTTTAAAACAGGGATCGTTTGCTATTCTTGTTTTTTTCGTGTTGACTTGTGGCAACATTTTATATTTTTACAAGTTGAATATCATGTTCAAAAGTTTTGATATTATTACGCAAAACATCCTTTTCGAGGATTCCTTTCCAACTATCAATTGGGAAGTGGAGAAATGGCGTTTTATTTCGGTTCATTGAAAAAAATACCCTTGAGATGCAGATTGCTTTGTACTCGAAAAATGTGTACTGAAAACCTTGATTAGAATGGTTTATCTTAAAAGCCATATTCTGCGCCAAATAAAGTATAAGAATAGTCACTAGAATTGAACTTTTTGGAATATATTTTTGCTTAACGGCCATGTTTTCGTATTTTTTACCTTTGCTCATCATAAAAAACTCCTATCGCTGTTATGAGATATGAAAGGTACCCCAAATCTTGGACAATAAGAAGGAAATACTTTTTATTTTGTTGTGGATTATATGGGGTTCTGTGTACTGCTAGTATTATTTTTTTAGCAATTTTTGTAATTGGTTTTTACTTTTCGAAAGATCAGAACTCAAGAGGGGTATCAACATTTTAATCTCTTCAATGTCTTTATCCCACCACTTTAGGCGAAGCAATAAATTAATGGTTTCTTGGTCAAATCTATATTTCTTAATTTGAACTGGATTGCCAACTGCAATTGCGTAAGGAGGGATATCTTTGCCTACCACAGCATTAGCTCCAATAATCGCTCCATCTCCGATATTAATTCCAGGCAGGATAGTAACATTTTGGCCAATCCAGACATCATTTCCTATAACAGTGTCTCCTCTACTCTCCCTAGTACTGAACGGAGCGGAAAGGTCTTTAAATTCATCAATGATACCAAACGGATAAGTGGAAAGACAGTTCATAAAATGATTAGCACCATTCATCATGAAAATAACACCTTTAGCGATGCTGCAAAACTTACCAATGATTAATTTATCCCCCATGAATGGGTATAAATGAGTTATATGCTTTTCAAAAGATTCAGGTACATCATCGCTGTCATCGTAATATGAATAATCTCCAACGATAATGTTAGGGTTGGTCACGACGCTTTTGATGTAACAAAAACTTTTAAAATTTGAGTTTGGATAAATTGGTTTATTATCTTTGTTCATCTATGTATTTTGACAAAATTAGCAATCAAGGTAAAAAACAATATCCGCTTTTCCTTCTTGAGGGGTACCTTGATAAACATTGTTGTCAAAACCTCCGATCTTGAATCCTTGATTAATATAGAATAAACAGGCAGAAAGATTATTGTCTTGTCCGATAGTGAAAATACCTTTCATGTGTTCTGTATTAGCTTTTTCTAAGCAAGCCCTAATTAGCATAGCTCCAACACCTTGGCGACGGTATTTAACATTAATTTTTAAATCATCCAAATATAAATATTTGAACATTCCTTTTCTTAGTACAGCGACACCTATGCATGTATCCCTATCATAGGCACCATAGAAAATACTATCCTCGTCATTTGCATCATAAAAGCAATCTGGAAAGCACATTTCTGTAGTTTTGGTAAATTCTACAATTTGATAGTCCCATTCCCCATCACGAAGAGAAGGAATCATTTTCCCCCAAATCTTAAAAGGTTGATTGGAAATATTCGCATCATTGTTGTTTTCAGGTAATATTTGCTTTATATCAATCACATTTCTACTCTTTGGTAATTATCATATTTTTTTGCCACCAAATAAATGATTTTTTCACAAATATTATCGTTGCTTCATTTTTTCTATAAAGCGATATATTCATCATTTTCAAAAAAATTTGTTTAAGATAAAAATCTCTTTTTTGACTCATTAATTATTATGGAGGATTAGTAAGAATGCATAAAAATACTGGTTTTACAAAAGAAGAAAAATATGTAAAAGCTCTTGATGGCAAAAAGGCAAGTGAATTATCACATAACCTCAAACACATGTTAAAGGAAATGTTTGGATTGTTTGATCCGAATAGTGATGTGAAAAGTGAACTGGTGGAACATTTCCAAAAGCCAGATTTCTTTATTGAATTGGATGGTAATAGAAAATATGTATCCCTAAAAACAGGAAGAGCCACTGGTGTGGGAGAGGAAGGCCTCAAACAATTTGTTTTATATCTAAGAAATCATGGATTATCAGAGGAATCACAAAAAACACTACTATACTATCATTTTGGGGATGGAACTTTTGATGGTTCAGGAGATAAACGACTTAATTATAACGAACTTAGATTAAAACTCGAAAAGAGGGTAGAAGTCTTAAATTATGAGCTCAATTCAAACAAGGAATTTGTGAAAGAGTTTATTTGCCGATGCCTTTTTAAGGGAACGCAGGAAGAAAACATCGAATCTGATTACATTTGTCATGGGGATATTGACTATTCTGTCGTCTGTTCGAAAGCGCAAATTATGAAGCATGTGGATAGAAGAGAATGGGATTTCATGGATAATCCACATATTGGCCCAATACAATTCAGACCCCACGCTAGATATATCGGTAAAAAAGTTGTAATGGAAGAAAGAAGATGGAAGGTCGACTTCTGGTGGGCTAATCTAGCTGCCGATCTAGATTATATTGCCGAAAGATATGACGGCTAGTCTTCTGAAGGACAGTTTATTCAAAACACACCAACCACGAAAAAGACCACATAAGTGGTCTACATTTTCGAATGGTTGCGGGGAGTGGATTTGAACCAACTGACCTTCAGGTTATGGGCCTGACGAGCTACCAAGCTGCTCTACCCCGCGATGTTCTGGACCCTCGTCAGGCCCAGTAATTTGCGATTAGTTATTTGCGGTTTTTACGACGAGCGTTATCGCTTTTAACTTTTCTCTTGAGACTCTTCTTTAAAAAGAATTTTCTCTTGCGAGCTTCCTGGATGGTGCCCGCTTTGCTGACTTGACGTTTGAATCTGCGTAATGCATCATCAAGTGTTTCGTTTTCACGAACCGAAGTCTTTGGCATAAGTTTTCACCTCCTAAGTTGCTTGCGCTTGTCTATTATAGACTTATTTATAAATAAAAATCAAGAAATAAAAAGGGCCTTTCGACCCTTGATGTATTTTTTTAGATTATCTTGCAGCCGTTGCTAGTTCCGATACGACTCGCTCCTGCTTCCACCATAGCGAGAAGATCCTCGTGAGTTTTCACTCCTCCGGAAGCTTTGACTCCCATTTCTAAACCAACAGTTTGACGCATTAAAGCGACATCGTGTACAGTTGCTCCACCAGTAGAGAATCCAGTGCTAGTTTTAACATAATCAGCTCCGGCTTTTTTACTTGCTAAACATGCTCGGACTTTTTCATCGTCAGTGAGCAAGCAAGTTTCAATAATTACTTTTAAAACTTTTTTACCACAGGCTTGTTTGAGAAGAGAAATTTCTTCTTCGACATAATCATCATGTCCAGCTTTGAGCATGCCAACATTGATGACCATATCAATTTCTTCAGCCCCTTCTTTGAGAGCGAGTTCTGTTTCTTGAAGCTTTGTCTTGGTTAAATTCATTCCTAATGGAAACCCAACGACTGTGCATACCTTAACATCGCTACCTTTTAGGCATTCGTGAGCTAAAGGAACGTAAGCGGGATTAACGCAAACACTCATAAAATCAAAAGTTTTTGCTTCCTCGCAAAGTCTCATGATTTGTTCAGGCATTGCATCTTGTTTTAATAAAGTATGATCGATGAATTTGTTGTATTTCATAAAAATTACCTCTTTTATCATTATAAACAAAAAGAAAAGGTCGTGGGACCTAATCTTTATTCAGCTTTTGGTTCAGCTTTTTTTGCGACTGATTTTTTTGCTGGTTTGCGTGTTGACTTTTTGCCAGCTTCAGCGGCTTTCTTTTCTGCTTCTTTAGTGACATACTTGCCGTTTAAGTAAACGACTTTGCCATCATAGAATCCACATTTTGGGCAAACATGGTGAGATTTGATCATCGTGCCACAGTTGGGGCAAGTGATTAAACCTGTAACGTTTAATTTAAAATGTGTTCTTCTTAATCTTTTTCTTGTTTTCGAAGTTCGTCTTTGTGGGACTGCCATAGCGATATCCTCCCTTATTTAACCTGATTAATTATAT
>JAEZSD010000064.1 GCA_023422095.1 Bacillota bacterium | reverse complement strand
AAACTATTTGGAAAAGACACTTTCCCCATGGCCCACAATTATATTGAAGGCCTCATTAGGATGAACTCATAATTATGCCCAAGATTTATTCAAAGTATCAGAAATTGCACCGCAAATTCACTAATCGCACTAAATCGATGTTCGATGAGAAGAATGGGCGCGAGACATTAGCGGCTCTTGCTAAAGGCAAGAACTCTTATCTCCGCATGAACCGCTATGAATCTGCATTCATGGATTTATCATGGATTAAAGAAGTTGAAGATTGCATTCCTGAACTTGAACAAATCGTTAATAATCCTCGCCGCGTCATCGCTACAACCAGCGATGTTGTCGCCGTTGAAAAAGCCAAGAAGACCACTAATGAGTCAGTTATTCATTTGGCTAGCCATACTCAATATGTGAAAGAGGTTAAGACCGATGGAGAAGTTATTCCCAGTAAAATCTTAAACATCTCTAACGAAGACTTCTATCTTATTTATGAGAATAAATTCATCGCTACTTTGATTCGTCGCTTGCTATCTTTCGTGGAAAAGAGATATCAATACATCATCAATTTTGCTCCTTTAAAGGATTCGGAAATTCTCTATATTAAAAACAACTCAGTAATCGATGGTTGTGATGTCGAAATTGAAACCAAGGTTCGCTTCACTAAGCCAAGCACTGATGACTATAGCGAGCAGAGCAAAAAGTTCCTCAGCCGTATTGAAGAAGTGCGAAAGCATCTCCGTTTCTTTGCCTATGGTGAATTCATGCGTATCCTTCGTAACGAAAGAGATGTTCGCAATCCAATTTTACAAACTAACATTATTCGTAAGAACCCTTTATACCGTAAATGTTTCCGTTTATGGGTGTTCCTTGAGAAATACATTAAAAGTGGTATTGATGTCAAAGTGGAAGAGAGAATCTCCCAATTGAGCAATAAAGATATCAAAGAGCTTAATCAAGTGCTTTTTGCTTCCTTTATTTCCTTAAAAGGAAAAGATCCTAGCAATGTTCCGCTTAATCAAAAAATTAAAACCTATTCTCCTCATATTCTTAACAATCTAGATGAGGAAGTATATGTCTTTGGGCCGTATTATGATGGACCGATTGATTTCATTCGTGTCGATCAGAAATATCTCGATTTTATCAATCGCCCTAAAGACTTAGATCCCCACCCCACCAAGGCCATCGCTGATTTTTATCAAGATGACTATGAGAAGAACAAAGAGATTCGCGAAACCGCTAAAGAAATAGAAGCTCTTAAAAAGCGAAGAGAAGCGGAAGCTCAAGCCTATTTGAAGGAAACTCAAGCTTTACTTGAAAAGCAAAAACGCCAAGCTCAAGAAGCTAAACGCCAAGAAGAGATCGAAGCTAAAGAAGCGGAACTAAAACGCTTGGATGACGCTCGCAAGATTCTTATGGATATGGCTAAGGAAAATTATTCTGATTTTGGTAGTGAAGACGATGAAAAAGAAGTTACCAGTAGTGAGGGTAAACAAGTTTTCACGCGCACAATTGAAATACCAATGGATGAAGAACCCGTGGATGAAGTAATCGATGAAAAACCAGAAGAGACAACCATTTATGGCGAAGCTTCAATGAAATTAGAGCAAAGTGTGGAAGTTATTACAACCACCGAACCTTCTATAGATGACGAAGATGATGAAGTTGAAATAAAAGAAAGCAAACATGAAAAAAAGTAACGAAAAAGTAGGAATAAAAAAGAAGAGTAAGGTCAAAAAAATCTTGAATTGGATTATTGCCAGTGTTTTTGGCTCCCTTCTAGTGGCGATTACTATTTTTAATCTTGTTAATAAATTTTCCGGAGATGGTTTTATCTTTGGATCCCAATATCCGATGGTTCTCACTGATTCAATGGAACCTGAATATATGGTGGGTGATGTATTAATTATTAACAAAGTTAAAAGTTATAGTGACCTAGTCGAAGAGTATCGCCTCGGTGATGACGGAGTAGAAAACACTGATGATGATGCAGTTATCACTGTTGGTGTGGGAACAACCACTTTCGTTGATGGAGCGACAATGGATTTAACTTTCCTTTATGATATCGCAGGAATCGGAGAAGAATTTTCCGTGACCCATCGCGTCAGCAAAGTAGTGATACGTGAATCTATTCTAGAAGGTGAAGGTAGATTCTTCTTTACCACCCACGGAATTAATACCGATAGTGAACAATGCTCCATCAATGGTGGTGACTGTACTAGTCAAACCCAATCCTTTGATGAGAGAAAAATTATCGGAAGAGTTCAAGAAGTTAATGGTTTTCTAACCGTTATCTATTCGGTCTTTACCTCCACTTGGGGTCTACTGGCTTTAATATTGATTCCCGCCATTTATTTGATAATCACTAGTGTTATTGATATTGTGAAAACGATGACCGAAAAAGAAGAGTCTCCCTCTTCTAGCAATAACACAGGCCTAGCGAAGGATGATTTACTCAGTCAATTATCCCCGAAAGATTTAGAAAGATTAAAAAAAGATTTGCTTAACGAATTATTAGACAAAGGAGATCGCAAGTGATGAAAAAAGAAAAAAAATTACTCATTGCTCAAATAGTTTTGCTGGCGTTTACAATAGGATTATTTACTAGTTATATTGTATTGAAATTAAATGGAGCTGTTGATCTGATTATTTGGCTGGGCTACGTTTATCTTGTCGCTTTACCAGGGACGTTCGCTTGCTATGTTCTCATGCTGTTCACTTATGTCAATGAAGTGATTAAACGCAAAAATTTATATATTGAAAACCGCTATCAGTTTGGCGCGCCTTCCGAGTTCCCTAATTACTTCGGTTTTGCTGATCGCATCAAATCACTTAAGAAACTCCATTCCAAAAAGGAAAAGGCTTTTTTAGTTAGTTTTACTGTCTCAAATCTATCAGTTA
>JAEZSD010000076.1 GCA_023422095.1 Bacillota bacterium | reverse complement strand
CGCATATACTCACGTAAAATGCGAAGGAGTTTCCCTTCTAGTTCATTTACGGATGTGGCCACTGTTGGGCAAAAGCACACCAGTAAAGAATTGCGATCAACGCTCTTGATATTTAGATACTGATTATAAGCGCTTCGATAGGAAAGAATGTTGGCCCAGATATTATCAATGAGTGACATTTTTAACTCTTTGCCAACCTCGCTACGAGTCGCGTATTTAGTTTCAGTAAAACGAATAGCTAAATCATTGCTTGCCATAAAAGATACCTCTTTATGGCTTTATTATATAAACATTTCGAAAAATATGGCAAGAAGAAAACCAAAATAACTACTAAAATACTACTAATTAAAAACTAATTGTCATCATCGTCAATCGATAAGATTGACATAAAGGCTTCTTGAGGCACTTCGACAGAACCTATCTTTTTCATTCGCTTCTTGCCTTCTTTTTGCTTTTCAAGAAGCTTCTTTTTACGGGAAATATCTCCTCCATAGCACTTGGCTAAGACATCTTTTCGCACTGCTTTAACATCAACTCGAGCCACCACTTTTCCGCCAATGGCGGCTTGAATGGGGATTTCAAATTGTTGCCTAGGAATAACTTCTTTAATTCTTCTTATGACTCCGAGGCCTCTTTTATAGCCATCGGGGCGATAGATAATGCTACTTAAAGCATCGACTACCGTGGAGTTTAATAAGACATCTAATTTAACGAGATCACTTTTTCGATATGAGGAGTATTCGTAATCGAAGGACGCATATCCCTTCGTATAGCTTTTAAGCTTATCAAAGAAATTATAAATAATTTCAGCAAGAGGTAATTGATAAATCAAAATCATTCTAGTTTCATCAAAATATTCAAGGTTCTCATATATGCCACGTCTTTCTTGGCATAGTTCCATAATCGCTCCGACATATTCTTTGGGAGTCATGATTGAAGCTTTAACATATGGTTCTTCAATATGATCAATCTTCGAATTATCGGGCAATTTGCTCGGGTTGTCGAGGTGAATAATAGTTCCATCAGTCATATGAACATGATAGATAACGCTTGGAGCTGTCAAGATTAAGTCGAGATTATATTCTCTTTCCAATCGTTCTTGAACGATATCCATGTGAAGGAGACCAAGGAATCCACAGCGGAAACCAAATCCAAGAGCTTGGCTTGATTCAGCAATATATTGCAGAGATGCATCACTCAATGACAACTTATCAAGAGCGTCTTTTAATTCGTGATATTCTTCGGAATAAACAGGGTATAATCCACAAAAGACCATTGGATTCATTATTCGATAGCCTGGCAAAGCTTTTAGGGCTGGATTGTTAACCGAAGTTACCGTATCACCTGGTCGGACATCTTTGATGTTTTTTATTTGCGCGCATAAATAGCCAACTTCACCAGCGGAAAGAGTATCAACTTTTATTGGATCAGCGGCGTGAATGCCTAATTCAGTTACTTGATATTGCTTATTAGCTTGCATTAAGCGAATCTCGTCGCCGATTTTAACGGTTCCGTCCATAATGCGAAGGAGAATTACTACTCCTCGATAGGAATCATAATAACTATCAAATATCAAAGCCTTTAAAGGGGATTCAGGGTCCCCACTTGGAGGAGGAACGTCTTTAACTATAGTTTCTAACAATTCGTGGATGTGGTAACCGGTTTTAGCTGATACTTCGACGACATCAGCGCAGTCAATACCGATTTTTTCTTCAATTTCTTTGCGGCATAAGTCTGGTCTAGCACTCGGTAAATCAATTTTATTGATAATTGGTAGAATAGTTAGATTATTATCGATAGCTAAATAAGTATTGGCTAGTGTTTGAGCTTCAACACCTTGAGTAGCATCCACCACCAAAATTGCGCCTTCACAGGCCGCTAAAGAGCGTGATACTTCATAGGTAAAATCGACATGCCCTGGAGTGTCAATAAGATTAAAAATATAAGTGTTTCCGTCATCTGCTTTGTAGTTCAAAGTAACCGCATTGAGCTTGATGGTAATGCCTCTTTCTCTTTCCAAATCCATGGAATCGAGAATTTGTTCCTTCATGTCCCGTTGTTCAATCGTTCCTGTCGCTTCTAAAATACGGTCTGCGAGAGTGCTTTTACCGTGGTCGATATGGGCGATGATGGAGAAGTTTCTAATTTTCTTTTGATCTATTTTCATATGTTTTCGCGTTATTATAGCATAAAAGCCTATTTCTTAAAGAAATTTAATAAGTGATTTTTTACTTCTTGAGGGTTGAGGACAACCAGATAGTTGTTCCATTCGACTCTAAAGAGATCTTGATATTGGCGATACATGTATCTCTCGTCGATTAAAAGCGCCGCTCCTCGGTCTTCTTCACTGCGTATTACTCTTCCCACTGCTTGCATGACTTTATTCATGCCAGGATTGAGATAAGCATAGTCGTGTCCAGGTTTATCTTGGCTCTTGAAATAGGCGGCGATTTGATCACTTTCAAAATTGATTCTCGGCATACCAATTCCGATAATTACCGCTCCGATGAGACGATCATCAATTAAATTAATGCCTTCAGCAAATGATCCGCCAATCACCAGGAAGCCAACAGTTGTAGCCGATGGATGCCCCATAAAATGATTTAGAAAATCCATTTTTTCTTGATCTGACATGTCGCGGTCCTGACGATAAAAAACAAAGTCCTCAGGAGAGAAAAATTTAATCAGTTTTTCTAGATAGTCATAGCTTGGCGTATAGACAAAATAGTTGCCTACTTTATTGGCGACAAAGGCGCGAATATATTCAGCGACTTCTTCATAAGAGCCTTCTCTATTTTTATATTTAACCGAGACTTTGGGAGCCACCATTAATTTAAAATTGTTTTGAGGAAAAGGAGAAGGAAGAATGAGAGTTGGATCAGTATCCTTTTTACCACCGAGAGTATCGATAAAATATTCAATCGGAGATAGAGTGGCAGAGAAGAACACGCTTCCCTTCAACCGATTAGTCATTGACGCAATAAAATAGGAAGCATCTAAACAAAATAGATGAATCTTAATGTCCTCTTCAATTTGGTAATAGGCTAAGTATCGCTCGTTAAAGAACTCGCTGATTTTCATAAAGCGATTTATTTCAAGATAAAAGTCAAGCAAATCTTTGCTGACTATTTCGTGTTCATTTTTGTTGAGATCCTGCATCAAAGTGATGAACGAATTGTATAGTTTATAATCATCTTCAGAGAAATCTTCAAAGATGTGATTACCAATAGGATAATTTGTGGAGATTTCCTTAAACATCTTGTCGAATTTGCTCATCGCTTTTTTCAATCGAGAATGCTTAACTTTGCGGATAGATTTTCGAGCTTTTAAGAAAGAAATATAACTAATCGAGGCACTGTACATATCTCTAGAACGATCGACGAGGTTATGGGCCTCATCCACTAGGGCTAAATAATGACTAGCATCCTCTTCAAAATATCGTTTCATATATGATATTGGATCAAAAACGTAGTTATAATCACAGATTATTAAGTCGCAGAATAATGAAAGATCAAGTTCTAATTCGAAAGGGCATATTTCGTTTTCTCGAGCAATCGCGACAATTGTTTCGTAATTAAAAGTTGAATGGTCGATTAGAGATTGCTTTAAAACACCTTGAATCTTATTGTAATAACCCTTAGCAAATGGGCATTCATCGGGATTACAGGCCTTTCCGCTTGAAAAACATATTTTATCTTTAGCGGTGACAACAATGTCGTTGAGAACAAGCGACTTGCTCTTTAACAATTCCGCCGCCTCATATGCCGCTTCTTTGCCAGATGTCTTGGCGGTTAGATAGAAGATTTTGCTTTTGTCATCATCGGCGAGAGATTTGATGAAAGGAAAAAGAGTGGACATGGTTTTACCAATACCGGTTGGAGCTTCGCAGTAGAAACGGCCACCATTCTTGGTAATTCCGTAGGCGTATTTCGCTAGTTCTCTTTGTCCTCTTCGATATTTGTCAAAGGGAAATTGAAGATTCTTGATTGAAATATCTCTTTGCTCTTGGTGGCGAAATATAATGTTAACGAAGGCTATATATTCATAAAGAAGCCCAAAGACAAATTGTTCCAATTCCTCTTTGAGGAAATAATAATAGTCCACCATTCTTTCTTTTTCTTTACCTTGACGGATGTATGTCATTCTTATCCCGACGCGGGGAAGATTTTGCTCATATAGAAACATCAGAGCGTAGCATTTGGCTTGCCCAAGATGCCAATCGTTGTTTTCTTCTTTAAAAGTGTTTAAATCAATGACCGAGGATTTTATCTCATCAATGACGAATTCGTCGGGATTCTTTTTGATAATTCCATCCGCTCTTCCTTGGAGATTAATTGTTACATCTTCAATAAGAAAGGTGTGCTTTAAAGGATATTCACTAATATAATCGCTGCCTTGCTTCTCCTGGAAGCTGGCGTGAATGCGACTGCCTTCTTGCATCGAACTACGATTAAAAACGCGATTGTCGATATCGCCTCTTCTTAAAAGAAAGTCAACTAGTTGATGAACTGAAAGTTCTAATGACTTGTTCATATGAATATAGTAAAGAAAAAGACTAGTTAATTCTAGTCTTTACTCGAAGATTTTCCCGAACAACTTTTGGTTTCCATTAACAAATGAACGAAAGTCCATTCTTTTTTTACCTTCTTTTTGGATTTCCAATATAGATAATTGCCCATCATTTAGTTGAACAACAAGTCCGTTTTTGTTGGCTTGAATTACTTCGCCAACCTGGCCTTTGAAGGGTATTTTTACTAATTCAGCGCGATAGATTTTTACTTTCTCGCCTTCGAGAATCAGATATGCGCCTGGCTTATCGCTTAACGCTCTTATCCAGCCCAACACTTTCTCAGCATCCATTGATAAATCAAGCTTCTCTTGCTCGACTTTAATGCTGGGGGCGAAAGTAACTAAACTCTCGTCTTGGACTTCGCCAACAAGTTCACCACTGATGTATTTTGGCAAGCTATCTAAAATCAAATCTTTGGCGGCTAATCCCATCTTTTTGAATAAAGATGTGGCATTATCTTCTGGAAATATCTCAACAATTTGCTTGGCATACATTCTACCCGCGTCCATCTTGTCAATCATTTCCATGAGAGTCATTCCGGTAACTTTTTCATTGTTGATGAGCGCATATTGGATTGGAGCAGCACCTCGATACTTAGGCAGCAAAGAGCCATGGAGGTTTAAGCATCCGTATTGAGGAATATCTAATAGGCCTTGAGGAACAATTTGCCCATACGCCAACGTGATAATTAAATCTGGTCGTAATTCTTTTACGAAATCGTATTCTTTGCGAATCTTAATAGGTTGAAAAACTGGAATCCCATATTTTTCCGCGACAACTTTTGTGGGGACTTTTTCGGTTTCACCATTTCTACCTATTGGCCGATCGGGTTGAGCGATAAGACCGACAAAATGATATCCGGCCTCAATAAGAGATTCGAACACAAAAGCGCTGATGCGGGGAGTTCCCATAAATATAAGACGTAAATTTTCTTTTTCCATCACAATAATAATAATTCATTTTGTTAACAAAATACATTAAAATATGTTCATGAAAATAGCTTTATGTGCCGATAGTCACAGCAATAATGCTGCGCTAGATGAAATATACAAAAGATTCCCTGATTGCGATTTATATCTCCATGCCGGAGATGGAGAGACATCTTCTTCAAGTATTTTTCCTTTCGAAATGGTTAAAGGTAATCGTGACTGGGATATGAACTTGCCAGATAGGTTACTCTTCCCAACACCTTATGGTTCACTATTCATGCAACACGCCCCAAGAATAGATGCCTCTTTTTTAAGAGAGCAAAAGATAAAAATCTTTATTCATGGTCACACCCACAAAAGAGAACATGTTGAAATAGACGGAGTAATTCATATTAATCCTGGAGCGATTTCATTTGCTCGGGATGGTCATGATTTATCATTTGCCGTAATTGACATAAGTCAAGAACAGGTGAAGGTCAATTTCTATAGTCTTCTCGACAAAAAATGAATTATCTAATATTATTTACCCAAGAAACGGAGAGATATTTCTATGTATCCTGAATACAAAAAGGTCGACGAATTTATTAAGTCAGCATCTCTAGTCATGGAAAGAAATAAATCCATGCAAGATATATTCACTCTTATTTGTCAAAGAAATGCAAACAAGATCGCGGTTGAATATTACGATATTAAAGGAAAGTTAAAGCACTATAGATATAAAAAGATGAAGGTTAATGTTTTTTCGTTTGCCTCCACAATTAACAATATTTTAAAAGCCGATGGTCTTCACTATCCGGTTGGATTAAAGGTTGCCAATAATCCACACTGGGGTGAAATATTCTGGGCTATTTTAATGGCGGGTTATAAACCGCTATTGATTGATGCTAGACTCTCCAAAGAAGGAACCAGCAACATTCTCCTTCAGAGCCAAGCCATCGCGATTGTGACTGATGATGTCTATTCTTATGATGTTACAAAAATATCAATCGATGATTTCATTGGTGTTAATGCCATTAATACCATAACCCCGGTTTGGGAAAATGAAGTGATATTCTGTTCGAGCGGAACCACTGGCGATGTCAAATTGATGATTTATAGTGGCGAAGCAATTTGCCATCAGTTGTGTTGTTCTTTGGACTTGCCAAAAGAAACCAAAGAGATCATGTATCCAGAAAAATATGGCAGACTCAAGATTTTAGCGATGATTCCTTTCCATCATATCTTCGGATTTGTCGCTGTTTTTCTATGGTACACTTTCTACGGAAAAACGATGGTTTTCCCCAGCGCAATTACTCCAAGTGAAATACAAAAAGTTTGTCAAAAAGCCGGAGTTACTCATGTGTACAGCGTTCCTCTATTCTGGGACAGCCTTGCTTTAAACACCAAAAGGAAAGTCGATTTTCTAGAGCCTGAAAGAAAAGAATTATTTTATAAATTCATGCAATACAATCTTGATAAAATTACAAAAAAAGAAGCTGGAAAAGCTGGTTGGGATATCACTCGCTCGGTGATTCAAAAAATGCTACTTGGACCCAAACTTAGATTTTGTATTTCAGGAGGAGGTTTCCTCTCCAGTGAAACCATCACCACCATCAACTCACTCGGTTATCCTCTTTCCAACGGGTATGGAATGACAGAGATTGGTGTCACTTCCGTTGAATTATCAAACGATGTTAATGAAAGGTTAAAATGTAGCATCGGGAAGCCTTTTCACGATGTTGAATACAAGATTGATAATAATCGAGAATTATTAGTCAAATCACCGACCTTACATGTTCGCGAGATTATCGGAGGCAAAGAACAGAAAACGATCTTGGACAAAGATGGATTCTTCCGAACTGGTGACATTGCAGAATCTGATACTGATGGTCGCTACTATTTGAAAGGTAGAATCAAAGACATCATTATTAATGCTGATGGAGAGAATATTTTTCCTGATGAAATTGAAGAATCATTCAAATCAATTTCTCTTGTTAGTCATCTTGTAGTACTTGGTGTTGGAATTGCCAATTCTCACGATGAAAAAGTCACTCTTGTCCTTGAACTTGATAATGGGGTGACTGATGAACAATTGGAAATGATAAAAGAACAAGTCAAACAAAGATCTCAATATTTGCCTCATAATGTCAAAATATCTGATGTTTTCTTAGCGAAGAATAAACTGCCTTTAGCCAATGGCATCAAAGTTAAGAGATTCTTAGTGAAAAAGGATCTTGAAAATGGTTCAAAAGACTACATTTCGATTAACGCTAAAAAAGAAGCCAAGAAATTTGATGGATTTGACGAAAAAACCATCAATGATGTTTTAGTACCCATGAGAGAAATTTTCTCCAAAGTTCTCGTCTTATCGGCTTTCAAAATTGAAGATGACGCAAATTGGATCGATGATCTAGGTGGCGACTCAATGAATTATGTCGAGTTGATTAAGGAAGTTCAGGAAAGATTTGATATCACACTCCCAGAAGAAAAACTCGGGGTAATGGCTACTGTAAACGATTTTGTTTATGAAGTGGCAGTCCTTATAAAGGAAAATGCGAAATAACGCATAAATAATTTGCATTATTTGCCCACATTTGATAACATAACAAACGATATTGAAAGAGGAAGATTCATGGCAAACATAAAATCACAAATTAAACGTATCGTAACAAACGAGAAAGCACGCGTTAGAAACTCATCTGCTAAGTCAGCAATGAGAACAGCTATTAAGAAAGTCAAATTAGCTGTTGAAGCTAAAGATTTAGCTAAAGCTGAAGTTCTTTTAGTCGAAGCTTTCCGCCTCATTGACAAGTCCGTTAGCGATGGTGTCCAACACCAGAACACTGCCGCTCGTCAAAAAGGTGAATTACAACGTTTAGTGAATACTATTAAGTAAAATTAATAACTCTTGAAATTGATTAAAAACAATTCAAAACCATAATAGCGGTCGACTTGACCGCTTTTAATTTGCAAATCAAGATTGAATAGGTCATCGAGAGTTCGACAAATTGCTTTAGAAGTGATGGAACGGACTGATCGCAACATTATTTGGACTCGGATGGGATTAAGATGAAGTTCTGTGGCAATCGCGTTTGATTCAAGTCCTTTTTTAGATAAGAAAGATATTTGATTCAACAAACGGAATTGATTGGCTAACATCCCAATAAGAGTCACGGGTTCAACCATCGCCACTTGCAAATCGCGGTATAGTCCAAGAACTTCCGAAACTTTCTTTTGCACCAAATAATTGAAAAGCAAGAAAGCATTATCATCTAAAGGCCTTGTCACCATCTTTATGACATCGTCATATGTAATATGATCAGTATAAAGTTCTAATATCGCTACACTATTTTGAAATAAGGAAACATCACCAGATGTTCTTTGGCTTAATTCATATAAAGCATCATTGTCGATTCTCAGCTTTTTCAAATCTCGACAATATTGAGCAACGTAACTACTCCATTGATCGGCGGTTGGATCAATAATCTCAAAGGTTTTGCCTTTCTGCTGCAATAATTTAAAAATCTCACTTGTTTTATCAATGCTTGATGAAGGAACAATCAAAACTAAGTCACATTCCTCAGAAGGTTTTTCAATGAACTTCTTCAAAACATCGTAGTCTTGTTCGCTTTCAATTTTATTGCGTGGTTTAGGCTTTAACAAAAAATAGCAAGAATCAACAACCACCACTTTATGCTCATACCCAAGAGGCAATGAATTAGCATCACCAATGCATTCTTGAATTAATGTAAGGCTTCCATCGTATCGAACAAAATTCATTTCATCCTTATCGGGAAGTCTTTCTTTAAGAATTGCGTTAAGCCTTTTTTTGATTGTGGGGGTCTGATTACCGTATATTAAATAGATCATGTAACTATTATGACAAAAAACTACATAAAAATGTAGTTGAAATAATTGATAGTACCTTCCCTATCTGTCCTTCTAATCTCCACACCTGCTTTGTTTAGTATTTGTAAGACTTTAGAAGAAGGGTGCCCATAATAATTCTTTCCAACCGAAATAATGCCTACTTCTGGACCCAAATATTCAACGAAAGAATACGATGTCGAAGTATCTGAACCATGATGACCTATTTTCAAGATGTCGCAAGGTATATGGCTATATTCACTCATGATATTTTTTTCGACAGAAATAGGGGCGTCGCCCATAATTAGGAAGTCGCGATGAACAAAATGAAAACCAAGGACGAGTGATTTCTCATTTTCATCACTGCTTTCTTTAATATGTCGATTGTAGTTTTCAATGGTTAGGTTGCCATACTTGAAGGGAAAATCCTCGGGATTGCTAATATATGTGCCTACTTTAAAGTTCTCTTTAAGAGAGCTTAAAGCACCAGAATGATCATAATCATCATGGGTCGTGATAACGTAATCAATATCGTATATTTTCTTCTTCTTAAAGAAAGGAATTAGACACTCCTTAGCTATATCCTGATAAATAGATCCTCCTGTATCGATCAATATAGTGTGATTTCGCTCTCTAATTAAGCAGGCATCTCCTTGGCCAACATTGATAAAATAAACTTGGTTTGAAATCGCATTTTCTAATGGTAAAAAATTTAAAATTATTAAGCTTATCATCGCTACGCCTATAGGACGATACAGAATTCGAAAACCATTGGCTAAATAGTAAAGAAATACCCCATAGATTAAATAATACAACGCCACCAACCATCCCGGCATTGGACCAGAGAATATTTCCCACCTTAAATACGAAATTGGAATAGTTGAATAGTTTATTAATAAACCAAATAAATTAACGATAGGGTAAATAGGAAGACAACAAAAAGAAAAAAATGAAGAAAGCCCTAATAATAAGAAAAGCGGAGTGAGAAATATTTGCATGATTGGACTCAACAAAGAAAGACAATGATAATACCTTAATTCAAAAGGGATAAAGAAAAGAAAAAGACATGTTGCTTCCAAAACTTTCCGAGGGTACTTCTTAAATCGCTTTGTTATTTTATTGGTAAAAGACATGAAAATAGGAATGGAAAAGCCAAGGATAAAACTATCTTGATAAGCAAGATACGGATCGATGAGTAGAAAAATAAAACCAACCAAACAAATTAAACTATGATTTGAAAGATGACTAGTGCTAAGAAAGCGGTTCATCCATCGTGCGAAACCCATCACAATTACCCGGATAACAGCAAAACGAGGAAAGGTAAAAAAGGCATATGGCAATAAGATGAAAAGCGGGATTAATTTGGCCCATTTTTCCTTGAGTTTAAAGCTTAAAAGGAATTCCAAAAAAGATTGGAAAGCATGAAGATAAATTCCGCTTGCTGAAACCAACTTAAGCAAGTGAAGATTGTTTATTTTATCCACGACTTCATTTTCATCTTGATTAGAAAATAAGACTGCGTTTATCAAACTTTTTGTATTTTTATCAAAATGATTTAGAAACCATTTTCGATATGCTTTAATTTTTAAAGGATTGCTAAATTTAGTCGTAATTTTCGTTTCGAAAAGTTGATATTTTATCCCTTTACGATTTAAAAAATTAGAGAAGTCAAAACTAGATTCAATTTGAGAAAAACTCAGTTCCCTTTTATACCCCTTAATCGTTAAATAATCGCCAACATCGTATTGATTTTCTTTAGCATAGCAATACAATCTTTCTCCGCCAGTTAGAAATAAGAAATAATTGTCTTTTGCCTCATAGACAAAACCTTCATATTGCTCTTTGTTTTGATCAATGTTTACATAGCTATAACCAATTCCAAAAAGGGACAAAAGGATAGCGATGACTAGTATTTTCTTTCCGTGTCTAAAATAGATGAAAACCAATAAAGAAATAATGAGGATGGCGAAAAGAAGAAAACTATATTTCCACGACAAACCAAGCCAAAAAGCTATGAACAAAAGAAGAATGACCACTATTTCAAAGTGACGTAGTTTCTAATCTTTCGATAGGTTGCGTTGCCGATTCCATATACTTCCATCAGCTCTTCAAGAGTCTGGAAAGAACCGTTTTCTTGGCGATAGGTTATTATCGAGTTAGAAATAGTGCTGCTAATGCCATTGATGACAGTCATTTCTTCAGCTAAATCAACGTTAATGTTCACCTTTACAATGGGAGTGTTGTTGCACACATCAGTAACATCATATTTTGGGGAAATATAGTATGTTTCTCCAATTGTTAATTCAACATCGTCAAAATAGGCAAGATTGTCTGCATTACTTGTCACACCGCCCGCTGCTTCAATGAGATCAGACATAGTGACTAATCCACTAATATTGTAAGTGCCTTCTTTGCTGATTTCCCCTTCAATAGAAAAGGTGTGTGTTTCATCGACCTCTGTGATTTCTCCACTTTTATTTTGAGCGAGATTTGGATCGAGAAGCATAAAACCCCCGATGACAATAAAAGCGACGATAATCACTCCAATAAGAATCTTTACCATTTAAAAACCTCCTAAAGATTAGGAGGCATTTATTAGTAAAAATTTGGAAAAATAATTATTTAGAGTCTTTTCCGTTTTCGCCGGTCTCTATTTTAACGATTTCGACTTTATATGGTTTTAGACCCTTTACTTCAACTTGCTCACCGACGGATTTGCCAACAATAGCTTCACCAAGAGGGCAAATATTAGAAATAACACCATTGAATGGATCGCTTTCGATGGTTCCGAGAATCTTATAGCGTTGCTCGCTACCGGTTGCCACAACCTTGATAGTAACGGTTGAACCAAGAGCGACGCGATTGGTGTGCTTTGATTCTTCAATAATTTCGGCGGTCTCTAAAATGTCTTCGATTTGTTTAATCCTTGCCTCGACTTCAGCTTGTTTATTGCGAGCAGCATCATAGTCAGCGTTTTCACTTAAGTCACCTTGGGCGCGAGCTTCTGCTAATTGAGATTTAACTTCATCTCTTGTTACATCGATTAATGTACGGAGTTCTTCTTGTAATTTTTGATAGCCAACTTTAGTTATTTTTAATTTTTCAGTCATTCTTGTTTCCTCTTTATTTATTATTTAAATAAGCATGCGTTATTATAGCAATTGGTAAAAACAATTTCCATAGTTTATTTAAACGACGTATTTATATATAATATAAGCCATGCGTAAAAAGATTACATTTGCTACTCTTATTAATCTATTTATCACCTTTATGAAGATAGGGGCGTTAACTTTTGGAGGCGGCTATGCCATGATTTCGATCATTGAAAGAGAAGCTGTCGAGAAGAATCGTTGGATTAGTCAGGCTGAAATGTTTGACATTCTTTCAATCAGCGAATCGACTCCTGGACCTATCTCTGTTAACACTGCTACATTTGTGGGCTATCGAGTCGCTGGCTTTTGGGGTAGTTTCTTTGCCACTCTTGGATTGGCTATTCCTTCTTTCGTAATTATATTATTGATTTCTTTCTTTTATAAAACCTTTCTATCTTGGACAATTGTGCAAGCGGCTTTCTTAGGCATTCGTGCTGGTGTGGTTATCCTTTTATTTGATGCTGTACTCAAACTAAAGAAAATCGTTAAATTCACTCCTTTGACAGCATCCTTATTTATTGTGACAGCAAGTTTAATTGTTCTATCGTTTTTCTTCGACTTCAATTTAAGTCTTGGAAGTTTTAAATTCTCGCTTTCCATCATTCTTATCTTAATCGGATTCGTAATTGGTATCATTGCAACGGCCTTAAAAAAAGGAGAACCAAATAAATGATTTTCTTTGAACTATTCTATGTTTTCTTTTTAATCGGTTTGTTAACTTTTGGAGGGGGATATGGCATGATTCCTCTCATTCAAGAGCAGGTTGTTGCACGTGGGTGGATCGATGCTTTAAGCATAACCGATTTCATCGCAATTAGTGAATCAACTCCTGGTCCTTTTGCAATTAATATCGCTACTTTTGTTGGTTCCCAAACGGGAGGCATCTTCGGAGCTTTATGCGCAACAGCAGGTGTTGTTCTACCATCGTTTATCATCATTTTAATAATCGCCGTTCTCATCAGTCGATTCATGAAAAACCGCTTTGTGAGAGGAGCACTATCAGGCGTTCGACCCATTGTTTTAGGTCTTATCTTTGGAACTGCGATTGTCTTTCTCATTAAGTTGATTATTTCTTCAAGCAACCCGCAAAGTTTTACCTTAACTTCAAGTTATCGCGAATCAATTGCAATATTTTTAATGGTTTTCGGTTTCTATTTGGCTTATCGACATTTTAAAAAGAAAAGTCCGCACCCAATTGC
>JAEZSD010000052.1 GCA_023422095.1 Bacillota bacterium | reverse complement strand
CTAATGGTTTGTCGGTTGCATCAATGACATACCATTTTCTTTGGATTTCTTCTGTTTTTGCAATTGTAGTTTGACGTTGCATATAACTAAATCCTCCTTTTCAAACTAACTTTGTCTTACCGGGACTACGCTAATTTGGCTGTGCTGATAAATAATACTTGTTTCATATGGCAATGTCAAACATTTATTTATTAGATAAATGGGTATATTTTACTAACCAAACAAAATATAAAAAAAGAGGAGTTGTCTCCCCTCTTTAAAATAAATTATTTTACTAAAATTAATTAATTATTCGAGAATGTTCTTACTGCGATAATGAGAATCATCCATAATGAAAATTAATATCGCACAAATAGTTGATCCCAAAAAGATGTTGAGTACTCCTAGAAGAATCATCTCTTCCCGACTCTTAGCTTTATCTAATTTACGTTTGGTTATTGGGCAAACAATCAATGGACCAATCATCACAAAGGCTGAGAACATAATAGAAATAAAGGTGGTATAGATTGTCGCTTGAGCCATCAGAGCAATTTCATCTGGAGTACCGTAGCCAGAATCGGTGGAAGCAATTATCAAATCAATCATAGATTGAGAGAAAATAAGCCCAACCAAACCAGCGACAAAGAAAACAATTGCATAAACTAGAGAGAACCAGAAAGTAACAATAAGTAATATTCGACAAGCTTTTTTCATTTATTAGTCTTCTATGTTGGTGTAAACGTTCTGGACATCTTGAAGCTCATCAAGCATATCGGCCAATTCGTGATATTTTCTCGCGTCTTCAGGATCTTCAATCTTAAGAGGGTCATTTGGTAAGTATGTCACTTCTGCGACTTCAAATTCCTCAACTCCCATACCGTTTAAAACATCGCGAGCACTTCCAAAAAAGGATGGTTCAACAAGAACTTCAACAGTTCCATCATCATTTTGGTTTACTTCGCGGACATCAATATCCGATAAAATAAGATTTTCTTCAACTTGATCGCGGTTAGTTCCTTTAAAAACAAATAGACCAGTTTCAGAAAAATTGTATAAAACACTTCCAAGGTGTCCGCCTTTTCTAGTAATTGCAGTTCTAACTTCGGTAAAAGCGCGATTGCTGTTATCGGTGAGAGTGTCAATAATGAACAAAGAGCCGCCAGGCCCTAAAGCCTCGTAGCGCCCACTTGAGTAAGCTTCTCCTGAGCCACCTTTAGCTTTTTGAATGGCACGTTCAATAACATCTCGGGTGACACTTTGGCCCTTCCATTTATCGATTGCTGACCTCAAGGCCAAATTCATTGCTGGATCAGGTTCTCCTGATTTAGCAGCCATGTAAATTTCCTTTGATGCTCTCATAAAGAGGGCGCTCTTTTTTGCAGCTGTTGCTGCCATTGATTTAGCTCTAACTTCATGTGCTCTTCCCATAAACAACACCTCCTATAGCCGTCAAAATTCTATCAAAGCTTTAACTTTATTTAAAGTTTAATATTTAACATCTTCCAAAATAAGGCCTTCACTCGGGGCTTTATATCGTACAATTTCTCTTTGTTTTTTTTCGTTTAAATGTTGTGAAATAAAAGTTATTGGTTCTCTATTTTCGCCAATCGCTATAGCGGTTCCAACCATGAAGCGAATCATGTATTTCATAAAGCCATCTCCAAAAAAATCAATTCTAACTGTGTTTTGTTCTTTTTTTGTCTCAGTACGGACTGTTCGAAAAAAATTTTTCTCATCTATATCTTTTGAGGTAAAATCTTGAAAACAATGTTTGCCATCAAACTCATTAATAGCAGAAATAAAGGATTCCACGTTAATTGGTCTCAAAAAATGATAACAAAACTCATTAGAAAAAGGATTGTTCTCACCAAATACTATCGTGTATGAATAATGTTTTTCTCGAGCGGAAAACCGAGCATGAAAATCATCGCCGACTTTTGTAAAAGAGACGATATGTATATCGCCAGGTAAAAGTTGATTAGTAGAATATCTCAACTTATTAATGTCTGTGTCGTTATTAACCTCAAAATGAAAATATTGACCTCGGGCATGAACTCCAGCATCTGTTCTCCCGCTTCCACATATTGAAATATCCCTATTAAGAATTTGAGATAAAACTTTTTCGATAGTTGCTTCAATTGTTGGGGCGTTCGGTTGTTTTTGCCAACCTTGATACGCCGTTCCTTTATAGATTACTTTTCCTAATAATTTCATAATTAAGCCTTAAAAACCCGGATTAAATTTGAAAATTATATCAAATACATTTATTCCATTTGCGGAAATTTGATCAAAGACAAATAGAGTAATAATTCCACCGATGAAAAGAATGGTAAACATAAATGCGAATAGGTCAGCTACTCTAAAGCGAAGAACGTGGAAATGGGTCCTTTTGGCTCTTGGGTTATAACCTCTAACCTGCATAGCGTTAGCAAGTTCTTCAGATCTTTCAATAGCAGAAACAAAAAGAGGAATAATTAGAGATATAATTGCTTTGAAACGTTTAAATAAACCACCATGATTAAAATCAACCCCTCTAGACGACTGAGCTTTCATTATTCTAGCGGTCTCATCCAATAAAGTTGGGATAAAACGAAGTGCAATTGAAATGGTCATGGCAATCTCATGAGCAGGAAAGCGAATTATTTTCAAAGGGCTCATGTACCATTCAAGGCCGAAAGTTAAATCCATTGGTTTAGTTGTGGATGTTAAAATTAACATTAGAATTAACATTAACAAAAGACGCAAAATAATGTAGCCAGATTGGTAGAAAGCTTGCCAATATATCGGATAATCAGCAATATGAAAAGCAATTGAGGTGCCGTCGTAATTACTGTTCGGAATTAAAACATAAACAGCAACCACAAAAATAACTAAGAACCACATCCCTCGCAGACTACCAAGTAGATTTAAGAAACTTACTCGAGAAACAAGCATCAATATTAAGAATAACAAAAGATATATCCCACTAAAAAGTAGAGTGGTTGACATCACTTTAAATTGGAAGAAAATTACCACCATTAAGGAAATTACTAAAAGCAACTTGTTCCGTGGATCAAGATGGTGAGTAAAGGTGTTGTAGGGAGTGTATCGTCCTAACGAAATGCTGTTCATGATTGCTTCCACTCCTTGATTTGCTTTATCAAATCTTGAGTTTCTTTTATACGATTGATGTCAATTGGGAGACCGCGATTTTTTAGCTTTTTTGCGTATTGGAATAATAAAGGAATCTCGATGGAAAAGTTGCTTTCGCCATCTCTAAAAAGATCGCCCGGCGTGCCTTCAAAAACTAATAGGCCTTCTTTCAGAACGAACACTTTTTGACAATATTTAAGAACCAAATCCATGTCATGAGTGACAAGAATAATGGATTTACCTTGGTTATACATTTCTTCAACAAGGGACATAATATCTGTGGCCCCTTTAGGGTCAAGACCGGCGGTTGGTTCATCAAGAACTAAAATATCAGGTTCAATGGCTAAGATACCTGCGATGGCTACTCTTCTTTTTTCTCCACCACTAAGTTCGAAAGGAGAACGTTTAAAATATGATTCATCCAGACCAACCGAAATCAATGCTTGATGAGCTTTTTTTAACGCCTCTTCTTTGCTTGCTCCAAAATTTTTTGCACCAAAAGCAACGTCTTTTTCAACCGTTTCTTCGAAAAGTTGATATTCTGGAAATTGGAAAACAATGGCCAAATGTTTTCTTAATTGTTTAATTTTTTTGTTTTTATTCTTTTTATTCAAGACAAGAAATTCATCAACCCGAACTTCTCCTTGCGTAGGAATCAATAAAGCGTTTAATGTTTGAATTAGAGTTGACTTCCCGCTACCGGTTTGACCCAAAATGCCACAAAAAGAATGGCTTTCAATTTCTAAAGACACTCCTCGTAAAGCTTCTGTTTGGATTGGAGATTTTGGTAAATAAGTGTAAAACAAATTGCTTACTTTGATTGGCATATTGTCTCCACAATCTCATCAAGCGTTTTTTCTTCTGAGATATTAATATCAATTGCCTTTAGTTTATCTTTGAAATCTAAAATAAATGGCATATCAAGCCGGTATTTTTTAAGGGCTTCTCGATTAGAAAAGACTATGCTTGGCTTACCGCTCATGACAATTTTACCCTGTGATAATACGATTACTTCGTCGCTAATAAAAGCTTCCTCGACATCATGAGTTATAGAAATAATGGTCAAGTCAGGATTACTATTTCTCATCCGCTTAATAACATTAATAATCTCTTTTTTTCCATTTGGATCAAGCATTGAGGTAGCTTCATCAAAAATGATGATATCCGGAGACAACGCTAGTGCGCCCGCTATTGCGACGCGCTGTTTTTGTCCTCCCGAAAGCATACTGGGTTCTTTGTTAAGATATTTCCCCATGCCAACTTCCTCAGCGAAAGAGGCAATTATTTCTTTCATTTCGGGTTGGGAAACACGTCTATTTTCTAACCCAAAAGCGATGTCATCTTCCACTGTTGATCCGATAAATTGATTATCTGGATTTTGAAAAACTAAACACATCTTTTCGCGAATATCATTAATGGTTTTTTCATTGAGAATAATTCCGTCAATAAAAATTTCTCCATTGCTCCGTTCTAACAAACCGACAAGCAATTTTGCCAAAGTGCTCTTGCCAGAGCCGTTATGTCCAACAATGGAGATGTGTGAACCTCGACGAATAGAAAATGAAACTTCAGATAAAACTTGATGGGTCTTATCGTATGAAAAACTTAAGTTTTTAACAACTATTTCATCCATAGGGGTAATTATAACATGTTGAATATTTATAAAAAATATCAATTTGACATAATATCATTACATGATGTGTGAGATAGCTGAAGCTAGTTTTTCTTTAGCATTCCTTAAAGCATAGTAGATTTGGGATTTCGACCATTTGAACATTTTCATGATTTCAGTTGGCTCATACCCTTCAATTGTTAATTTCATGACAATTCTTTCGTTTTCTGAAAAACCACATTTTGGGTCATTAATAATATTCAAAAACGTTTCTTCAACAAGCCCTTTTTCAATGTTGGAATCGTTTTCCCCAATTATCTGGTCATTAGAAAAATATTCTTCATTTTGTTGATCTAATGAAATTCCATTAAATGTTTTAGCATGGTGAAAATACGAGTTTTGCTGGTTGTATTTAATCATCGCGTTTGTCGCTATTGTTCTCCAATACGGATAAAACACTTGTATGCTATTTGAAAAGTTTTTAACTGCGACTAATATCGTTTCTTGAGCAACAGAACACAAATCTTCAACTGTAACGCCGCTTTGTCGATTTGAGTTAAAAAACCCGACAGCGAGTCCATAGGAATACTTTTGGTATCTTATGCAAAGATGGTTAAGTGTGTCATAATTTCCGGTCTGCGCTAAAAGAACGCACTCTTCGTCGCTAATATCTTTTAAAGACATAGACTTCCTCCTTTCTAAGGGAGGACTCCATTATTTATTTCTGATTCTGCTTAGCAATATCCCGGCCGCTACAGATGCATTGAGAGAATTTAAATGCCCCAAAAGAGGTATTTTGACAACATAGTCAGAATTCTTAAGAGTTAATTGAGAAATACCATTCCCTTCACTCCCAATAATCAAAGCGGTTGGAAAATCGTAAGAAATATCGAAATAATTCATGGTTCCAGCACCGTCCGTGCTGACAACCCAAAAGCCATTTTCTTTTAAAGTTCGGATCGCGTTATTTAGGTTACTAACCAAAACAACAGGGACATAATTGATAGCACCGGCGGATGTTTTAGCCACGGTGGCGTTCAAGGGAACTTGTTGATGTTTAGGAATGATAACCCCAGTAACATTAAAAACGTCGCAACTTCTTAAAATTGCTCCAAAATTTTGTGGATCAGTAATGCCGTCTAGCAAAACGATAATTGGATGCTCAACTTTTTTTGACAAAGATACAATGTGTTCTAAAGTAAAGTATTCATATTTTTTTATCTCAGCAATAACGCCTTGATGGACGGCATTTGAAACCATGTGATCCATCTCGTTGAAGTCAAGATAAGTTATCGAAATGTTTTTAGCGATGGCTAATTCAGTAATTTCGCCTTTTCTAGTTGAATTGCTTATAAAAAGCTTTGTCACTTGCCCCGAAAGAATAGCTTCTTTAACAGAATTTCTCCCATATATTAATTTATCCAAATTTCTCATATAGGCATTTTTTAACTTACAAAATATTCCTTTCTATTAAAATGCTTCTTAGACGATCAGAAAGAGCGAAGTCTTTGGAAGATTTCGCTTGAAGATAATCTTTGTACATTTGCTTATCTTCTATTGTGAGTTTAGTATAGGAAATATCTAAACCCAGCACATAAAACATGTCGGTTAAAGTTTTAAATAAATCGGCCGCTTTTTGAAGGTTTATTTCCTTATTACGGAGAATTTGATTGGCAACTTTTGTTGTTTGATAAACTTCAGCGAGAGCATTAGCGGTGTTTAAATCATCCGCTAAAGAGTTCAAAAACGTATCAATATTAATTGTTTTTCCAAGATTAAAATCAAAATCATTAATTTGCAAATTTAAAGCCAGTTGGCGGTACGCAAAAGAAATTTTATTAACCTCTTGAGTTGCTGCATTTATGGTTTCTTCAGTGAAATTAACAGGTTGACGATAATGAGTATTCAAGATAACTAAACGGCAAGTTGGTCCACCAAATTTTTCGATTACATCTTTCGCTAAAAGGACGTTCCCTAACGATTTGGACATCTTTTCAGTTCCAAAATTAATGAAGGCATTGTGAACCCAAAAATTTGCAATTTTGTTATGATGCATCGCTTCAGCTTGGGCGATTTCATTTTCGTGGTGAGGAAATTTTAAATCGTAGCCACCACCATGAATGTCAATAAAATGATCTTCAAAAATTGTATCTATCATGACACAGCATTCAGTGTGCCAGCCAGGACGACCTTTACCCCAGGGTGAGTCCCAATTTAATCCTGATTCAGTTTTTTTCCAAAGAACAAAATCAAGAGGGCTCTCCTTTTTGTCATTTTCTTCAATGCGAGCACCAACTAAAAGGTCGTTAATGTTGATTTTACTAAGACACCCGTAATCGGTGATTTTTGAAATGCGAAAAAAGATGTCACCATCAACAACATAAGCTGCGCCTAATTCAATTAATCTAGCAACATATGAAATAATTTTATCGATATATTCCGTCACTTTTGGAGCAATAGAAGGAAGCAGGCTTCCGATTTTACATGTTGTTTTTTGATACTCACGAATATAGAATTCCGTTAATTCTTTTTCTGTTTTCTTTTGTTTTTCTGCTTCTTTGATTATTTTATCGTCAACATCAGTGAAGTTGCTCACGTATGTTACATCAAAACCGATATAAGTAAAAAAGCGTCTTAATGTATCAAAAACAACAACTGGTCTCATATTACCAATGTGAGGGTAATTGTAGACAGTCGCTCCGCAAACATACATGGAGACTTTACCTTCATGTATTGGTTTGAATGGTTCAACAGAATTGGTTAAAGAGTTATACAATTTTATATTCATAATAAAACTACACTTCTATTCTATGAAAATAGGACAAGGTTTCATATAATTTCTTGTCCTATTCTTCAAAATATTTATTTTTTGTTCGGATACTTCTCGCGATGAGAATTGTAGTGAGTGTGTAATAGCTCTTCAGCCACCTCGCTTCCTGGCTCTCCAAGGAAGTCTTTATAGAGCCTTTGAATGTCTTTATTGTTGTGTGATTGACGAACCACTTGTTTCTCGTCTTCACTGTAAATAACACTAGCTCTCTTTTGGAGATATGTATCTAGGATATCATCATCCTCATTGGGTAGAAGCATCGGTTTAACATATGGCATACCGCCACCATTGATGCATCCGCCAGGGCAACCCATGACTTCAATAAAGGTGTATGGGGAAGTACCGTTTTTCACTTCTTCAAGAAGAGGTTTAGCATTCTTCATACCAGATGTGACAGCAACTTTAATAATTTTGCCCTCAACATCGATAGAGGCTTCCTTGACATACTTCAAACCACGAACGGCGTGGAATTCAATTGCGGGGTACTCTTTTCCGGTTAGCCAGAAGAAGGTGGTTCTTAAAGCAGCTTCCATAACTCCACCACTGACACCGAATATAACTCCTGCTCCAGAATAATCGCCTAATAGATCTGGGTCGAAATCTTCATCAGGGAGTTTCTTCCAAACCATACCAGAGCGTTTAATCATCTTAGCCAATTCTCTTGCTGTAATGACAGCATCAACGTCTTTATCCATTTCTGGACGGGAACGCTCATATTTTTTCGCGGTACAAGGCATAACAGAAACAACGAAGATATCTTCTGGGTTAAGGTTATGGCTCTTCGCGAAATAGGATTTAATAATTGCTCCGACCATCATATGAGGAGATTTGCAGGTAGAGATATTAGGAATAATTTGTGGATAGAAGTACTCCATATAATTTATCCATCCTGGTGAACAGGAAGTAATTTGTGGGAGAGTACCACCAGTCTTAATTCTATGGAGAAGTTCGTTTGCTTCTTCCATGATGGTTAAGTCAGCACCAAAGTTGGTATCAAAAACACGGTAGAAACCTAAGCGGTGTAATGCAGCGACCATTTTGCCAGTACCTGGTGTTCCGATTGGCTCACCAAATTCTTCTGCAATAGCTGCTCTAACTGCAGGAGCAGTTTGAACAATGACCTTTTTGCCAGATTTGATGGCAGCATCAACTTTATCGATTTCACTATGCTCCATAAGAGCACCGGTGGGACAGACAAGAACGCATTGTCCGCATTGTAAACATGGGGACTCAGCAAAGCTGCGGTTTTGAACTGGAGCGACAATAGTTTCGAATCCACGGTTTTCAAATCCGAGAATAGAGATCCCTTGGGCTTCTTTACATCTTTCAATGCAACGTCCACAAAGAATGCATTTCGCGGTGTTGCGAATGAGACCAGGAGCTATTTCATCAACAGTTGTCTTAGAGAATTCGCCAATGTACTTTTGATCGCGAGCTTGGACCATTTCAGCGACATGCAGGAGTTCACAATGGCCATTTTTAGGGCATTGTAGACAATTCTTTTCGTGGTTACTTAAGATAAGTTCAACAGAAGCGCGACGGGCCTCCATGGCGGCTTGAGAAGAAATACTAATTTCCATTCCTTCACTAACGGGATAGACACATGAGGCACTTAGTCCTCGTGCACCTTTAATTTCAACTAAGCAGACACGGCAACTAGCCAGAGAATTCTTGCCATGATTGAAAGAGCAGAGAGAGGGAATGACGAAACCGCACTTTCGACAAGCTTCTAAAACAGTTAATCCCGCTTCGACTTGGAAAGGCTTGCCTTCAATTTTAATATTAATTAGTGACATATTTATTCCTCCTTACTTTTTGATGATGGAGTTGAAGCGACATGTCGCCATACAAGATCCACATTTAATACATTTACTTTGGTCGATGACATGAATGAAGAGACGAGGATTTTTCTTCGAAGGTTCTTCAGTCTTGGAAATCGCATTAGTTGGGCAAGCACGTGCACAAGATCCGCATCCAAAACAAGCATCAGGAATAATGTGATATTGCATCATAC
>JAEZSD010000045.1 GCA_023422095.1 Bacillota bacterium | reverse complement strand
ATCCTTTAATGGGGTTCCTATTCTTTCAATTTTCGCTTTGATTTGCTTCTCTATTTGGGATAAGACCACCCAGCTTTCTGATCCTTTGAAAGTAGATGTATTTGCATTTTGTCTAAAATAAACGCTCGATTAGCTGTATATAACAATAGTATATTTTAATTAGGCTACTTTTGGTTTTTCTTTTCTGAATATTAACTTAAAACAGGCAAACCTATTATGATTTACGGTTACATACGCGTTAGCACAGACAAACAAACAGTTGAAAATCAAAGATTCGAAATCAATCAGTTTTGTGAGAAAAATGAAATGGTGGTCAATAAATGGATTGAAGAAACGATTTCGGGTTCAAAAAATGTAGATGATCGAAAATTGGGAAAGCTTTTAAAAAAAATGAGAAGAGACGATGTTCTTGTTTGTTCCGAACTGTCCCGTCTGGGGCGAAATTTGCTAATGATCATGGGAATTCTTAACGAATGTATGAACCGTGATATCCAGGTTTGGACAATTAAAGACAACTATCGCCTTGGTAGTGATATAAACAGCAAAGTACTCGCTTTTGCTTTTGGTTTAAGCGCCGAAATTGAGCGTAATTTGATTTCTCAACGTACCAAAGAAGCGCTTGCCCGTAAACGAGCGGAAGGAGTCATCCTTGGCCGCCCAAAGGGTAGCAAGTCAAAAGTGAAGAAACTAACAGGCAAAGAAGCTGAAATAAAAACGCTTCTCGACAAAAACGTTTCAAAAAGCGCAATTGCCAGGATTCTTGGTGTACATCGACTAACCGTTACCGAATTTGTGAAACAGCAGGCCGTTTGATTCGATTAATTAAGTATATCTGGTCTTTAAAGTTATCTCCTTTAGCAGATGAAAATTATTACATTAGATAATAAAGATTCAGTGATATTTATCGAAATCAAATAAACTTAGACACTCAATGAAATGGCACTTATATCACTATATATCAACAAAATAATAAATCATCTATCAATCTGAAAAACTATTTTTAAGCACAAAATTATATTTGTACTTTCGTGACTAATAGAATCCTGGGATAATTCACTTGTTGCTTCTCATTATGAAAAGGAAACTCACTACTAACTCAAGATTGGTAAACGAATTATTTGCAAACTATATCAGTACGTTTGCAGCCTTTTGTGAGCTAATAAACAACTCTTTACAGGCAAAAGCAAAAAATATCTGGATTGAGATTGATTATACAAATCCTGATGAATTACATCCGCTAGTTATTAAAAAAATAATCATCAAAGATGATGGTTTTGGTGTTCACATAGACGAGTTGGAGCATAAAATTTTAGATATTGGGACCGCGAATAAGGAGGGCGGAAAAGGAATTGGTCGTTTTGCAGCATTTCAATTAGGAAAGCAAATTGAGATAGAAACAATTGGGTATTCAAGTCAGACAAAAACGTATTCAAAAGCTGTTGTACCTTTAAATTTTGATTGCTTTGGAAGAAATATTAACCTTATGGATGTAAATATAGAAACCAAGGAAGAAATATTACAAAAAAAGCAAAACACATATTATCAGGTAACAGTATCAAACCTTTATGATTCTACGGTTACAGATAGTGAACCCAAGAAAAAAATAATTGACAAATTTCTAAAAGGACATATTGAGGATGCTATTTTTGAACGGTATCCACTAAAAATATTTAACGGAGAGGTAAATATATTCATCAATAGTACACAGATACTCCCTTCAGATTTTGTGATAGGAGAACCTAAAAGGAAAATACTTTCATACGAGGATAAAAAAGGGAAAGAGCATGAAATTAAATTCAATTTCATGCAAATTAAGAATATTGACAAAAGAAAGGTATTTCTTACAACACTAAATGCAGGAATTCAAACCATTGCAACTGGTTTTGAATATGATGCAGAATGGCTAAGTCCGAAAATTGGAGGATGGTTTGTCTATATCTCTGGAGATACTTTGCCTTCGGATATGTACAGGAATATTGATTTGGATGGGATGGACGAAGAAGTAAAACATTACAAATCATTCATTAAAAATCAACTGAATGAATTCTTCAGAGAAAAAAATAAGGAATTTGACAATTTCATCGATAAATTAAAAGAAGACGAATATTATCCATATAAAGAGAAATCAAGTTCGAAATCCAAAATAATGGTTTTTGATAAGCTAGCTTTTCTGGTAGAGGATAGATATAATTTATTGAACGAAAAAAGCAAGCTAAGAGAAATCGTTTATCCTTTAATTGATCGAACAATATCAAACGGAGAGTTCGACCAGATTCTAAGATGTATTTTGAAACTGAATAACAAAATGGTTTCTCAATTCTCTAATCTATTGGAAAGAACTGAATTAGATGATATAATTGAATTTTCGGACAAAGTTTCCCAAAAAGCTGAAGAACTTGAATTTATAGAAAAGATAGTTTATTCAGAAATTTCCAAAAGTGTAAAGGAGAGAAAAGAATTACACAAGATTCTTGAGAAAATGCTTTGGATATTTGGTGAAGAATACGCCGAATCTACGAGGCTGCTTTCAGACAAAGGACTAGAAGGTAACCTCAAACAGCTTCGGGACGATTGTTTGGAATACAAAGCGTCCCAAAAAGATGATAATATTTTCGAGGTAGAAAAGTCCATTAAATCAATAACGGACTTATTTATATACAGTGAGAAAATTATCGATCCCAAACATAGAGAAGTACTCATTGTCGAATTGAAGGCCCCTAAAGTAAAAATAAGCCCCAAAGAACTAGGCCAAGTAATGAAATATGCGACTGAAATTGAGAAAAGTCCGAAAACACCGACAAATGTTAGATTTAAAATCTTACTTGTGAGCTCAGCAATTAACGATGATGCTTCTTTCCAAATTAAGGGAGAAGAAGATAATCCATATTTCTACTTCAGGAGTAAGAATAAGAATATCGAGATCTGGGTAATGAAATGGGCTGATCTTATTGAAAACTTGAAACGCAAGCTAAAATATATGTCGGCTATTCTGGAAGTAAAAGATGTTGATGTCCAAGAAAAAGCAAGCAAAGATTTTGAAGGAATTGATTTTGGAAGAACTTCATCAACGTTAAAAAAAGTTGCCATTTAATTTATAGTATCGTTTTTCTTAAATCTGCCTTCCGTAACGTCTTGTTTTTTTCTTCCGTTTCTTTTTTTGTAAACGGATATAATCGTCCAGAACACCCATCGGTTCTGGAATTAATAAATTAAACAGGCCTCCCACTGAACCGCTAATATCGGGAGTTGATGATTTTTCAATTTGCGTAAAATCTTCTGGCTGAGCTGTTGATTGTTGCTTGTTTTCGGGTTCTGGCTGCTGGCTGAACAGATCATTAAAAGCATTGGCTGAGAACTCTTTGCCTAAGCGAGACCCGTTAAACACCACCTTTTGCTCATGATCAATAAAAGTTGCTCCATAGATGCGTCCCTGTTCATTCTCCCTAAATAAAACTGTGATTCTGTTTTTAGTAAGTTCCTTTTCGAAACTGATCCGGTCATTGTGTGATTTCATCGCAGCAGCAATGACTTTCTTACTGCGATCTTTCAGTCCTTTCTGTCTGATGACTTCAATCGATCTTTCGATCCGTCTTTCCAGAGCTTCTATG
>JAEZSD010000039.1 GCA_023422095.1 Bacillota bacterium | reverse complement strand
TAATAATATTGAATTTTATCCTTGTGAACGCCATATGATTTACATAATTCCAATAGTTTGTACTCACCAGTGTCATACTGCTTGGCCATTTCAAGTTTCAATTCCCGTGTTACTTTCATGAAAAAATCCCTCCTTTATCGTACCATTTCTGGTCCAATAAACGGGGGGAATTTCACTTTGATGGCGCGCCTGAGGCGATTCGAACGTCTGACTCCCATCTTAGGAGGATGGTACTCTATCCAGCTGAGTTACAGGCGCATAATTAAAGGGGCTGACTGCAAGAGTGTATTATGCTTTAAAGAAATTAGCAACATCTTGGTAAACATCCATTCGACTATCTTCATTATGAATTTCGTGACGAAGATGAGAATAGATTTTGGTTTGGATATCCTTGACGTTAAAAGATGCGTACATGTTTTTCAAACGATCCACTGATTTAGAATAATTAGTGACAGGGTCTTCTTCTCCAGAAATAATGAATAATTTAATGGACTGATTAACTTTTTTTAGATTCGATTTTTTGTAGAGGTTTTTCAGCCCTTTTAGAAATTCTAAACAAAAACCATTGTTCGGACCAAAGCCACTGAGTGGGTCAGCATTGTATCTTTTAACATTTTCTTCATTGTAAGAAAGCCAATCATAAGGGGTTTTGGGGTTAGAGATGTGTTTATTGAATCCCCCAAACATCAAGGAGTTGAGAAGTTTGGCTTTTTTATTTCTTTTCTTATCTGTCGTTATTATTTTGGCAATCATATAACCAAAATTAACAGCGGGATTTTTACTCCCCGATCCACAAAGAACCACTTTTTTTACTTGATTGGGATATCTCTGAATGAATGACTGGGCCATGAAGGAACCCATACTATGAGCAAATATGTAAGTTGGCAAGCCGCTCTCATTAAGTTTAACGACAACATCGTTTTCAGCATCGACTTGTTTTTTGAAACCGTCGACTGGCCAAATGCCTCGATTTGAGAAATCTTCTTTAACATTTTCTCCTTGTCCAAAAGTATCAAGGCAGAAAACGTTAAAACCTTGGGAATTTAAAAAAGTGGCGAACTCATCGTAACGGGAAGAATGTTCTTCCATTCCTTCCATAATCAAAACATTGCCAGTCGGTTTATCAATTAGCCATTGCAAACCAAATAGTTTTTGACCGTCTTGAAGAGAAATCTCATATCTTTTTTTCATAGTGAAGTTACCTCCCACTAATTATAACCGTTCGGATTTTTCTTTTGCCAATTCCAAGAATCTCGACAAGCCTCAAGAATATCGAATTCAGTTTTAAATCCCATCTCGTAAAATGCTTTGGAACAATCAGCGTAGTTTTCATCGACATCACCAGGTCGGCGAGCAACAACTTGATAGGGGATTTTTAATCCATTGGCTTTTTCAAAAGCGTGCACTAATTCCAAAACGCTAGTGCCGCGACCGGTTCCAAGATTGTATATGACTAATCCAGGTTTTTCAGCGAGTTTTTTTAAAGCAAATAGGTGGCCTCTTGCTAAATCAGAAACATGAATATAATCGCGAACACCAGTTCCATCCACGGTGCGATAATCCTTTCCGTAGACATTTAAGTAAGAGCGTTTGCCTATCGCTACTTGAGTAATATAAGGCATAAGATTGTTTGGTATACCATTTGGGTCTTCACCAATTAGTCCTGAGGAGTGGGCTCCGATAGGATTGAAATAGCGTAATATCGCTATATTGGCTTGGATATGACTTTTAGAGTAATCTTTGAGAAGAAATTCGATATCGAGTTTATTTTGACCATAAGGATTGGTGCATCCCCCAACTTTATCGCTCTCTTTAAGTGGCACATGATCGGGCGTTCCATAGACGGTCGCGCTAGATGAAAAAACTATATTTTTAATATTAAATTCATCCATCAAACGGAGTAAAACTTTGCTTCCCCCGACATTGTTTGAGAAATATAAATCGGGCTTTTCGACTGATTCCGCAACACTTTTTAAACCAGCAAAATGGATAATGTCAGTAATTTTTTCTTTAAAAAATAAATCTCTCATTTTCTCTTCATCTCT
Source organism: Bacillota bacterium (assembly GCA_023422095.1). Taxonomy (GTDB): domain Bacteria; phylum Bacillota_I; class Bacilli_A; order RFN20; family CAG-826; genus JAAYDH01. Next base: position 10,504 of record JAEZSD010000039.1, on the reverse strand, counting down.
AACATCAATTTCGTAAAATCTAGGCCTTTTGCCGGTTATTTCGAAAATTCTATTCAAAACTTCCGGTTTCGAATTAGTATAGTTATCAACAATCACAACATCGAAATTATGATTCAATAATTCAACAACAGTATGGGAACCGATATAACCAGTTCCACCAGTAACTAAAACAGTCATACTTATCTCCTTTTTAACTCTTCGACAACAAGTTGATTAACAAGAGCGGGATTTGCTTTGCCCGCCATTTTTTTCATTACTTGACCAACAAGGAAACCTACCGCTCTATCTTTTCCGTTTTGGTAATCAATAATGGCTTGAGGATTAGCTTCGACAATCTCTATGACGAATTGGCTAATCACGTCGCCATCGCTAATTAAATCGACACCTAAAGCCTTTTTGATGGCTTCGGGATCTTCGTCTTTTTCGACTAATTTTTGGAATATTTCTCGGCCTTGTTTATTGGAGACTTGTTGCTTTTCAATCATCAAAACCAGTTTTCCTAAATTCAGAGGAGATACTTTAAATTGGTCGATATCAATCATATCTTTGTTGAGGATGGCTTGAACATCAACAATAATCCAGTTGGCTAACAACTTTGCATTGGCCCCAGATTTAATTGCCTCATCAAAATAAGCACATATTTTTTTGTTTGAAATGAGCATTTGTGAATCATACTCGTTGAGACCAAGGTTTTGATAACGTGCTAATTTCACTTCCGCTAATTCAGGAGAAGTCTCAATTGCGTTTTTAATGAATTCTTCACTCAATTTAATGGGAGTAATATTTGGCTCAACAAAGTATTTATAATCGACAGCATCAGTTTTTAGCCTCATTAGAATAGTTTGTTTGACCCCTTCATCAAAACGTCGTGTTTCTTGAGTGACTGCCCCACCACTTAGTAAAATCTTTTCTTGTCTCTTTATCTCGTAGTCAACCGCTTTTTCAATATTAGCAAAGCTATTGAGGTTTTTTATCTCAACTTTTGTACCGAGTTTTTCCGCACCAATGGGTCGAAGTGAAATGTTGACATCGCAACGAAGCGATCCTTCTTCCATTTTGCCTGTGCTAACATCTAAAAAGGTGACAATCGAACGAATTTTTTCGACATATTGTCTCGCTTCTTCTCCGCTTCGAAGATCAGGGCGTGAAACAATCTCTACCAAAGGTATACCAGCACGATTATAGTCTAATAAGGTGCAGTCCCAAGAGTGAAGCTGCTTGCAGGTATCTTCCTCGAGATGAAGTCTTTCAATACTGATGTTTCTTTTGCCCAAAGAAGTATTAATTTCTAAGGTTCCATTGGAACCAATAGGTCTCTGTTGTTGAGTTATCTGGTAACCCTTTGGAAGATCGCTATAAAAATAGTTTTTACGATCGAACCAAAGTTCTCTATCGATAGTCATATTTAGAGCGTTGCAAATACGAATGGCATTTATAACGGCTTGTTTGTTAACAACTGGCATAGTTCCAGGAAAAGCTAAGTCAAGCGGTACAGTAAGACTGTTGGGCAGCTCGCCATAGCAAATTGGGGCGTTGGAAAACATTTTGCTCTTAGTGTTCATCTCAACATGGATTTCAAGTCCGATAACTGCTTCAAAGTTCATCTTATTTGCCCTCCTTTGCGACTAAATCTTTTAAATGGGTAATATTTTCAATTCCCTTGGCCAGAGATAGTATTTCCGTTTCAGCAAATTTCTTTCCAGTTAAATTAACCCCAAAAGGTAAACCTTTGTCAAAGCCAAGAGGAAGAACAATAGATGGTAAACCAGCAAAATTGCCAATGGCGAGATGATTATCTGAAATTAGATATTCATTCGATAAATTATCACCTTTTCCTCCTTGGAATAAGGGGGCAGTGGAAGGAGAAGCCGGCAAATAAATAGCATCATAATCTTTCAAAATATTATTAGTGGCTTCAACAATAAGCCTGCGAACTTTCTGGGCTCTTAAAAAAACTTCCGCTTGGTTCTCTTTGAATAGAGAATAACTTCCGATGACGAAACGACGTTTAATCATTTCACAAAATCCTTCTTTTCTAGCCTTTGTCATCACTTCTTCGTAATCTTTTCCATCAAATCTTGGGCCAAATTTAATGCCGTCAAGATTGGCGTTATTACTCGTAGCTTCAGAACATGAAATGACTATATATGTAGGATATATTGCTTTGCAGAGTTTTAAGTCCATTGAAACGAAGTCAACTCTCGCCCCTTGTTGTTTTAAAGCTTCAATGGTGTTATCAAATGTAGCGATGATATTGTGATTGCTAATTGATTCATATATTTCTTTGATAACCGCTAATTTTTTGCCCTTCAATTGAGAGTCCATAAGTCGAGAGTATTTTTCTACTGCGACAGTTGAGGATGAACTATCTTTCTCATCTCGCCCTGCTAGAGCTTCTAAAACGATGGAGGAGTCTATGACATTTCTTGTAAAAAATGCCACATGGTCCAGAGATGGAGCAAAGGGGAATAAACCAAATCTCGAAATTCGGCCCCATGTTGGTTTCATGCCAACAAGACCAGCGTGACTAGCGGGCTTACGTACGCTGTCGCCTGTGTCTGATCCAATAGCAAAAGGCACAATGCCAGAAGCTACGGCAGCAGCCGAGCCACAGCTTGAACCACCAATCATATGTTTATGAGAGGGATCCCAAGGATTATATGTCAGACCTTTATGTCCGGTCATACCTGTCCCGCCCATAGCCAGTTCATCAAGAGTGGACTTTCCAATTAAAACTGCGCCTTGTTCTGATAAGCGGAGGAAAACTTCGCTTGAGAAAATGGGAACATAACCTTTCAGGATATTGGAAGAAGCACAAGTTGGAATATCTTTTGTCGAAAAATTATCCTTTAACGCATAAGGAATTCCCCATAATAGATTGTTCTTTTTACTTGGATCTAAGTGGGCGACCGCTTCAATAGCTTCTTTCTCACAAATATATTCAAAAGCATTGTTTTGATCACTTTTAGCTTTTTCTAAAGATAACTTTACTAACTCTAAAGGAGTTATCTTGCCGTCTAAAATAGCTTGGTGAAGACTTAAAATGTCGAGGGATAAATATTCCATATTAGCCCACCACCTTTGGCAATCTAATTTGGCCATCAACAACATGACCAGCATTTCTTAATGCTACTTCTTGTGGAACTGGTGTCGTGGGAATATCTTCTCTTAAAAAATCGGTGGTAACATCAAAAGGAAATGTCATTGGCGAAACATCATCAACGCCAGGGATTTCAGAGATTAGTTCCATCTGTCGGATGATGACATCGAACTCTTCAAGAAGAGTAAAATATTCACTTTCTTTCATATCGAACATGAGGTTATTCGCTACTTGTTTTAATAAAGGCATGTCTACATTTTTCATAATAAAAAATCCTACTTCAACAGAAGTATTGTATCATAATGAGAATTTTTTATTTACCAATTTCTTTAATAAGAAAAATGATTTCAGAAAAAAATTGAAAAAAGAGATACTTCGAATAAAGCAAAAAAAATTATTTTGAGATTAAATTAAAGCTTTGAATTCGTCTTCATTCAGGATGGTAATTCCTAATGAATTGGCTTTATCAAGTTTCGATCCAGCTTCAACTCCAGCAATGACAACATCGGTAGCTTTTGAGACAGAGCCAGTAACTTTGGCCCCGAGATTTTCCAATAACTCGGTGGCTTCTTTTCGACCGATAAATGAAAGGGTTCCAGTCAACACAACCGTTTTTCCCGAAAAGAAGGAGTTTGCGGCTTGAGTATTGCTTGCTAGATAGGCAAAATTTAGTCCATGTTCTTTAAGAGAATTGACGATTTGTAAGTTATTTTCGTTAGCAAACCAATCAACCAGAGAATGGGCTACAACGGGGCCAATATCGGGTATCTCGAGTAGTTCTTCTTCGGTCGCTTTAATTAAATTATCAATGTGTTCAAATTTCTTCGCTAAGGTTTTGGCCATTTTGGCACCAATTTCTTTTATTCCAAGTCCAAAAAGGACCTTTTCAAGAGAATTGCTTTTTGAAGTTTCAATTGCTCTTAGCAAATTATCAATTGATTTTGCTTGCCAACCATCAAGATTAATAATCTCTTCGCGATGATTTGAAAGATCATAAATATCGTTTATGTGATGTAAAAAACTTTGGTTAAAGAATTGTTCGGCAACTTTTTCCCCTAGTCCATCGATATCCATTGCATCGCGAGAGGAAAAATGGATAATTGCTTCAACTTTTCGGGCATCGCAAGAGTTATTGACGCAGAAATGCATGGCATCTTTTTTTACTAACTTAGAACCACAAACTGGACAATTTTCAATCATCTCATAGGGGGTTTGAGTTCCATCTCTTTTATCTAGTAAAACGCGAACCACTTCTGGTATAACATCTCCAGCTTTTCTTAAGACAACATAGTCTCCAACCATTAATTGTTTTTCTAATATGAAATCTTCGTTATGAAGAGTAGCTCTTTGCACCGTACTTCCCGCCACTCTAACTGGCTCAAGGACTGCGTTAGGTGTTACTTTTCCTGTTCTTCCAACGGAATAAATAATGTCCGTTAATTTAGTTACCACTTCTTCAGGAGGAAATTTGTAGGCAATGGCCCATCTTGGTGTCTTAGCGGTATATCCAAGTTTATTGTATAAAGACATGTCATCAACCTTGATAACAATGCCATCGATATCATAGCTTAATGAACTTCTTTTTTGAGTGTACTCTTTGATAAAATCAATGACTTCATCGATTCCATGGCACAAGCGACGTTCAGGATTTGTCTTGAATCCAAGTTTGCTCACCATATTTAAGGCTTCAGAATGATAACGAACGCCGAAATCTTTAGCGTTAACAAAATAGTACCAAAAGGCATCGAGTCCCCTGGTGGCAGCAATTCCACTATCTAATTGACGAATGCTTCCCGCAGCTGCGTTGCGCGCATTTGCAAAAAGTGGTTCGTCATTATTCTGCCGTTCTTCATTGAGCTTAAGGAGTGATTTTTTTGGCATGAAAACTTCGCCGCGAACTTCAAAATCACCATTCAGATCAATGGATGTGGGGATTGATTTTATGGTGATGACATTCGCTGTGACATTTTCACCTTCTATACCATCTCCACGAGTGGCGGCATAAATTAATTGTTTGTTGTAAACCAAAGACATGCCTAGACCATCAATTTTCATTTCAGCCATGTATGTGACTTTATCGATTCCGACGATGTCGCGAACTTTTTGATCAAAATCGCGAAGATCATCTTCATTAAAAGCGTTAGCTAATGAAAGCATAGATCGTTGGTGTGTAACTTTTTTAAATTGATCTTGAACAAGGCCACCAACTCTTTGAGTTGGGGAAAGGGGATTAGCTAATTCAGGATTGGCTTTTTCCAATGCGATTAGCTCCTGCATTAAGCGATCATATTCAGCATCGCTCACACTTGGATTATCAAGAACATAGTATTCGTAGTTATATTTTTCTAAGAGAATGGAAATTTCTTGAGCTCTTTCTTTTGGCGTCATGCTTTATGTCCTCCTCGCGTAATAGATGGATGGTTTCCCATTAGTGATTTTTTGCCATGAGTTTCAAATTGAACGGTAATGATTCCGTCGCCTTCTACTTCAATTACTTTGCCAAATCCAAAGGCTTTGTGAATGACGGTGTCTCCTTCTTCCCAATCTTCGATGTTATTAGTTTTCTTTGAAAAGTCTTGTCTAATTGGTTCATCACTTGAAAAGTCAAGGCTAGGGCCATCGTTAAAATGGTATTCTTTTTGTTTGTTCTGTGATTTAAATGGGCTATATGTGTCAACGCTTTGAGCTACATCATTTCCCGATTCAGCTAGAAACTGGGAAGGTAATAAGCGACCTCCTAGAACATAGGAATAATCGGCAGAAAATGTCAAATATAGTTTCTCTTTCGCCCTAGTCATAGCCACATAGGCCAATCGTCTTTCTTCTTCGAGTCCGCGATATCCTGATTCAGCAACGGCTCGAGAATGAGGAAAAACACCATCATTAAACCGAACCACAAAAACGATTGGATATTCTAATCCTTTTGCGGTGTGAACGGTCATCATGGTTACAAAATCGCCATCAATGACATCATCTTGAGCGGAGTATAAAGCGATATTCTGCAAATATTCATCAAAGGTAGATTCTGGATTAGCTTTTAAATAATGACGGATGTCGGTAAAAAGAGCTTTAATATTTTCAATTCTTTCATTTCCATCATCTTCTTTGAGTAAATAATCTTTATAGCCTGTTGACCAAATCATGTCTTCTAACGTCTTTGAAAACACTTCATCATTCTCGTTGATTTTTTCTCTAGTTAAATCAATTAGTTTAATCATTGATTTGAGTTTAACTACCGCTCTAGCGGGAACTTCAGTTTTATCCAATTCGAGGCCTTTTATAAATTCATAAAGGGATAGGTTTGTACTTGAAGCTTCTTCTTTAATTTTTGAAACTGTCATATCTCCGATTCCTCTTGTGGGAACATTGATAATTCTTTCGAAAGCTATATTGTCTTGAGTGTTAATGATCAAACGAAAATAGGCAAGAACATCTTTGATTTCTCTTCTTTGATAGAATTTTTGTGCGCCATAAATCTTATAGGGGATACCACGATTGACAAAAGCGGCTTCAAACTCCATTGTCACATAGTTTGAGCGATATAAAACAACGATTTCTGAATAAAGACGATGATCACCTTTGACAAGTTTTTGGATTTCGCGAGCGACATAATCCGCTTCCCCCTTTGAAGAAGGGCCAGAAAAAACGACGACAGGCTCGCCTTTGACTAAACGTGTATAAAGATTCTTGGGCACTCTTAATTTATTGTTCGAAATTAGTTTATTCGCGGAATCGAGTATTTTTTGAGTACTGCGGTAATTTCTTTCCAAAACAATAGTTTCAACATTTGAAAACTCTTTTATTAAATCTAAGATAATATTTTGATTGGCTCCTCGCCATGTATAAATGGTCTGGTCTGGATCGCCAACAACATAAAGCGATGTTTCAGAATTTTGCAAAAGTTTGATCATTCTATATTCAACATCATTGGTATCCTGGAATTCGTCGATTAAAATGTGGCTAAACCGTCTTTGCCATTTTTGGCGAATATTAGGATATTGGTCCAAAATAAAGTTTGTTCGAAGCAATAAATCATCAAAATCGAGAGAGAAGCTTTTGTTTTTTTCGTCTTCATAAATTGAATAAATCTCAAGGCATGTCTTTTCATCTTCAAAAGAAGGCTTATCTATTTTTATATCTTCAGGATATTTTTCTTTAATTTTATTTTTTGAAATATATCCCATTGCTCGTCCGACAATTTTGTCTCCTCTTTTAAAACCCATATTAGCGACGATATCTTTTATAAGTTTGGTTTGGTCTTCCTCATCTAATATGGAAAAAGTACTCGGAAAACCTAAAACGCTAATTTCTCTTCTAAGGAATTGGGCTGCAAAGGAGTGGAAAGTTTTTATTGTTAAATCATTATTTGTCTCAGGAAGCATCTTGATGACTCTTTGTCTCATCTCATTGGCAACCTTATTAGTAAATGTAATAGCTAAAATCGACCAAGGCATAACATTGTATTTTGAGATAAGAAAGGCAATTCGATAGGTCAAAACCCTAGTTTTTCCCGAACCCGCACCAGCGATGATTCGGACATACTGTGAATCCGTCTCGACGGCTTTTAATTGCATTTCGTTTAATTCTGATTGTAAATTCATATATTGCTTTGCAATATAATATCACATTGCGTCGGATTATTCAATTAATTTCCTGATTTTGTCCTTAGACAATCAGATCAACTTAAGATACGAAGAAATGTTATGGACACCTAAGATATTGTTTTTAACAACTTTGTTTTCTAAGTATACAAGACTTGGTGTTCCTCCAAACCACATTCCATCAATCGAGGTCGCTCCAACGGTCATTTTTTCATCTTTACCGATTGGTATCCCTGGTTTATAAGACAATAGGAAAAAGCAATTATTCGAAAGAGATATGAAATTCAACATGTCGTTTTTGAACGATTCGCAGTAGAAACACTGCTCGCTATAAAAATAAACGTAATATTCGCTTTCTTCCTGAGTAAAGAAATTCTCCCATTGAATTTGCAAATAATCAAAATCAATATAATCATACTTAGGTCCGTTTTTATCTGAATTTTGGCAAGATGAAAAACCAAGAAGAAACATGGCTGCTAATAAAAACAATTTTTTCACAAATATATAGAGTAATTTTTCGTCCTTTTTTAACAATTTTCATTTCTTAATGGTAAAATAAAGCAAATGGCAATTTTCAAAAAGAAAAAGACCCTGGTTGGCAATATGACTTATATGGCTTTAATGGCCGCAATTAATGTCGTATTTATTTTGTTATCTGCTTGGATTCCTGCATTATTTATTCTTTTAATATTTATCCTTCCATTAGCAAGCACAATTGTGACTTACTTCTGTGAGAAAAAATACTTTGTGATATACGCTATCGCCACTATTCTTCTTTGCACATTGGCCAGCTTCTGGGATATAGGAAATGTCATTTTCTACGTTGTACCATCTCTAGTTTCTGGCTTTATTTTTGGATTACTAATCGAAAAGGGTGTTTCACCAATTATTATTATTTTGTGTGGCGTTTTAGCGCAGATTACACTTTCTTATCTCGCTATTCCTCTTGTTTATTTAATCTATCAAAGAAATATCGTTACTGATTTTGCAACCATATTTTCTTTGCAAAATTACGCCTATCTCAAATATGTTCAAAATATCTTTATTTGTGTCCTGGCAATTATTCAGCAAGCCATTTCTTTCATGATTATTTATGAAGAAATTTCAAAGATGGACATTAACCCTCATTTTGAAAAGAAAGACAACATCATTGTTCCATCTGCAACACTTGGCTTCATTGCATTAAGTGTTTTGTTTGCTTTCGTTTTTCCTGAACTATCGTATTCCGGAATGATTTTTTCCTTACTACTTGGCTTTTATTGTGTTGGATTATTAATTGCTGAAAAGAAACGATGGATTATAGTCACTTTGCTCATCTCTTTGATTCTCTCTTTGTTTATTTTTTCGCTTCTATATGGGCCAATTAACGCTGCGACAACACAACCTTTAGGGCTTTTGGGTTTTCAGGTCTTCCCTCTAATATGTGCAATTATTGTTTTTATCAATAATTATTTGTTAATGAAATCAAAGAAAGCTACAATTGAAAATAGGCAACCCTAATGGAAAGTTTATTTAAGAGTGTAGGAAAAGGTTTGTTGTATCTTTTGGTACTGCCATTTTTTCTTTTAGTCATTAGTGGCTATGCCATAGCAGGGCTAATAGTGTTTATATACTTATTTTTTAAATCAATTGTTTTATTCTTTATGGGGCGTTCTTTGGATATCGAATTACCTGAGGACAAAAAGGCTAAACAAATTATCCAAAAAGCTATTCCAGCCAGTGCAAATCCAGTTATTAAACAAGATGGTGTTGCTCAAAGCGATATTCCAGACAATATCATCGTCACTTCATCAAAAACTTTTGTCCCATACGACGAACCTTCTTCTGTTGAGGAAGCCTGTTTTGGAATTGAAGTTGAAAGTGAAAAGGAAAACGAACCCTCTAAAGAAAAAGGTGTTTCTACAGTTTCTAGTGATGAATCCGAATCATTAATCACAGTATCTGAAGAAGAGAATAGTGTAGTTTTAAAACAAAACAAACTTCCTCAAGAAGATATTCCTTTAGGAAAATATTCTCCCAAAAAGACTCATTTTGATGATCTAGATGATGAAGAGAATGAAAAAGAAAACAAAAAAGATGGTGGAGTAGATATCCACTTTAAGGATTTTTAATCATGTTAATGACCTTACTAAAACTAACTGAATCGGATAAAAGATTGCTCATCGCATTTCTTCTCGTTTTTATTCTAATTTTCGTCATCGTTGGAGCGATAGGTTATTTAATTGTCCGGGTTATGAAATGGCAAGGAAGAAGATTGGATAGTTGTGTCTCTGATGTTGTTTATTCGCGTGTCATAACCGATAAAAAAACATTCTCGAAATACGCTCACAAGAAGAATTGGATTATTTTCTATAAAGCCGCTCGAATACCTGTCATTATCATGCTGGTTTCAGGAATTATTTTAGTGATCAGAAATCTCGTTTATCATGATTTTAGTTACGATGTTTTTAATAAAGTTGATGGCTTCAGCACAGTTTTATTCTTATGGAACTTTGATGGCATGTTCGTTTTAGATCCATCAACACTTTCATTTACTTTCAACCCACCAGTGTTAGTCCATTCACCTGAGTTTGTATTAACGGCCTGGGGAAGTTATTTGTTTGTCCCTGGTATGGCGGTTGGAGGTTTATGGTATTTATGGTGTGTTCAATCACTGATTTCACGAACATTGAGAATTAAGAAATTAAGTGAATCAATATTTGATAAGAATCTTGATAGGTTCAACCAAAATGAACAACTAATGAATTCATTAAACGCTGGTCAAGCACCTTTAAATAGCGAAGCAAAACCAACTGAAGAAAAT
>JAEZSD010000079.1 GCA_023422095.1 Bacillota bacterium | reverse complement strand
AAAACATTTAATCCACCACCGGTGATGGCGCCAGAAGCACCTTCAGATTTTCCACCTTGCAATAGAGTAAGGATAATGATCACAATAGCGACCGCTAATAAGACCCAGTCATACCAATCTAACATATATGTTCATCCTTTCTATTGATTGCTTAATAATAATAAATAAAACGCGACAATAAGGCAAACAAAACATTATTGAACGTTCGTTTTCATTTCTAGAATGATATCTCGTAATTCAGCGGCTCTTTCAAAATCAAATTCTTGGGCGGCTTGTTTCATTTGCTTCTCTAATTCTTTAATTCGTTTGTTAATTTCAGTTCTCGAGCCATGTTTTGTAAGCTTGATCATTTCATCAATTTCGCTCTCAGTATTATGAATTGGCAAACGAATTTCTTTAATTATTGTTCGAGGAACGATTCCGTTTTCTTCATTGAAATCAATTTGAATTTTTCTACGACGATTCGTTTCATCGATAGCAATTCGCATTGAATCAGTCATCTTGTCAGCATACATCACAACCAGTCCGTTTTGATTTCTCGCTGCCCGGCCAATAATTTGTATCAGCGAGCGCGAGCTTCTCAAAAAGCCTTCTTTATCTGCATCCAAAATTGTAACGAGTGATACTTCAGGTATATCAAGTCCTTCTCTCAGCAAGTTAATGCCGACAAGAACGTCGTATTTACCTTTTCTAAGTTGATAGATAATTTCACTTCTTTCGAGTGTTTTAGTTTCATGATGAAGGTACACGACTTTGATGCCTCTCTCTTTAAGATATGAGGTTAAATCTTCCGCCATGCGAATAGTTAGAGTAACAATCATAGTGCGCTCATTGTGCTTAACTCTTTGATTGATTTCAGATAAAAGATCGTCAATTTGCCCAATTGTTTTTCTCACTTCAACCCGTGGATCAAGCAAACCAGTTGGACGAATAATTTGCTCAATAATTGGTCCATCAGATTTATTCTTTTCATAATCTCCGGGAGTCGCGCTTGTGCAGATGACGGTCGGCATCATTTTTTCAAATTCTTCAAATTTAAGTGGTCGGTTATCTAAAGCTGATGGTAAACGAAAACCATATTCAACTAAATTAGTCTTCCTTGCTAAATCTCCGTTGTACATTCCATGTAATTGGGGAAAAGTGACGTGTGATTCGTCAATGAAAAGTAAAAAGTCGTCGGGAAAATAATCTAAAAGACAGAATGGTCTTTCTCCAGGTTTTCTTTTGTCAATATGACGGGAATAGTTTTCAATACCAGGGCACATGCCGAATTCTTGCATGCTTTCCATATCCTGGTTGGTACGATTTTCGAGTCGTTCTGCTTCTAATAATTTTCCGCTTTCTTTAAAAAACTTCAAACGTTCAGCTAACTCGACTTTAATGGTTTCACAAGCTTCCTTAATTCTCTTTCTTGTTGAAGCATGGTCATATGCAGGGAATATAGGATATGTATGGTAATTATTTTTTATCTCGCCAGTCAGCAAATCAACGAGCATAATCTTTTCAACTTCATCTCCAAAAGTATCGATTCTAATGACATGGTTATTTTCGGAGTTTGCGGGTATTACTTCAATAATATCTCCACGAACACGGAAAGTCCCTGGGGCGGCGTCTAAATTGTTTCTCTTGTATTGAGCATCAACTAATTTCTTAAAAAAATCAGACCGATTTATCGTTTCACCAACTCGAATATTGAAGACTAGGTTTTTATATTCATCGGGGTCTGTTAGACCATAAATAGAGGCCACCGAAGCAATGATAATAGTGTCGCGTCGCTCAATAATGGAGTTTATTGCAGATGTTCTTAGCATTTCAATTTCTTCATTCATGACCGCACTTTTATCAATATAAGTATCTGATTTTGGAATGTATGCTTCGGGTTGGTAGAAATCAAAATTTGAAACGAAGTATTCCACACGATTATGGGGAAATAGATCTTGGAATTCGGAATAAAGCTGTCCAGCAAGGGTTTTATTATGAACCAAAACAAGAGCAGGACGTTGAACCTGTTGAATAATATTAGCCATCGTAAAAGTCTTTCCCGTTCCAGTAGCGCCAAGAAGAACTTGAAACTTCCGATTATTTGAAATACCATCGACAAGCTTTAGAATTGCTTGGGGTTGGTCTCCGGTTGGTTTGAATGATGATACTAGTTCAAATTTGTGTTGTTGGTCCATTCATTCCTCCACTTATGTTATTTCTTTTCCTTCTTTTTCTTTGAAAACATTTTCTTAAAACCCTCGCCATAAACGGCATTGGTTTGAGTAAATGTGATGAAGGCATTTGGGTCAGTTTTAACGATAAAATCGCGAATTCTTATATATTGGCTCTTATCAAAAACAACGCTCAAAATGACTCTTTCTTCGCCTTTGTACCCGCCTTGAGCGCGAATAATAGTAGCGCCTCTTCCGAGCACATCTTGCACATAGGTACTAATTTCTTGCCACTTAGAGGAGATGATTTCAACCTTGTAACTGGTTTGAGCACCGATATAGACATACTCAATTAATATTGCAGTAATAAATGCGGAGAGAATCCCACAAAGGCATTGAACAAGGAACGTTGAATCTTGAGGAAGTAAAATAATCAAACCAACAAGAATAATTGTTCCATCGATTAAAAAACTTCCAACGGATTGTTTAATGTTCAAGTACTTGTTCATGACGAAGTTTATAACATCGACACCACCGGAACTTCCTCCGCCTATAAAAGTAATAGATACACCCGCTCCAACAATGACGCCACCAGTAATGGCAGCGAGTAAAACGGCCCCAATATCTTGCGTGTTAGGGAGAATTGCGGTCGAGATTGATTTGCACCAATCGCTGACATAAGGTACGAAAGAGAGAAGCGCTGTGGCAAGAGGAACCATAATAGTTGATAGGAGTGTTTTAATAGCAAAATCTTTGCCAATAAAGATTAATCCTATAACCCATAAAATAATCGAAAGAGAAGTAGTCGTAATGTTGTAGACAAGAGCCTTGTCACTATCTTTAAAGAATGACTGAAGGATGATTGATATTCCATTTAATCCACCAGCGTTAATCATTGCAGGGCTAAGGAAAACAACGTTTCCAAAAGCTAACAAAAACGAGCCGATTACGACAACAAAAATCTGCAGAGCATAATTTTTAAGATTAATTTTTGATATTAATTTGTTCATTTTCTTTCGCCTCCTTTTGTAAATAGGCATAGATGAATCCTTCAATGTATCCATCCATAACTGCACCAACATTAGTTTCTTCATAATCAGTTCGATTATCTTTTACTAATGTGTAGGGACAGAAGACATATGATCTAATTTGACTGCCCCATTCGATGTTTTTCTTTTCTCCGATGATGCCTTTGAGGGCATTATTTCGTTTTTCTAATTCAAGTAAGTACAATTTTCCTTTGAGCATTTGCATAGCAACTTCTCGATTGGACAGCTGACTTCTCTCCATTTGACATGATACTACGATTCCAGTGGGTAAGTGCGTTATGCGGACTGCGGTTTCAACTTTGTTGACATTTTGTCCCCCCGCTCCACCGCTTCGATAGGTATCTACTTTTAAGTCGGCGTCATTGATTTGAATATCAATATTGTCGTTTTTAAATTCTGGAACAACATTGACTGAGGCAAACGAAGTATGCCTTCTCTTATTGGAGTCAAAGGGCGAGATGCGCACCAAACGATGAACCCCTTTTTCGCTTTTTAATAAGCCATAGGCGTGTGGCCCGCTGATCTTGAATGTCACTGATTTTATTCCAGCTTCTTCACCAGGTTCATTGTAAATTTGAGCTACTTTGAGGTCTTTAATGCCGGCAAAACAAAGATACATTCGATAAAGCATATCCGCCCAATCTTGTGCTTCAGTTCCGCCAGCGCCAGGGTGTATTTCAACAATGGCGTTTAAGTTATCAAACTCTCCTCGAAAAAGAATCTGCAATTCAAATTCCTTAGCATCCTTTGAAAGTAAGTTTAATTGCTTTTCAATTTCATCGAAAAATGATTCGTCGCCTAATGAAAGGAGTTCTTGAATATCAAGAGTTATTTTTGATAATTGGCGATATTTTCCAACCAAATCTTTGCAATATTTTAATCGAGAAATGATTTCAAGAGCATTGCTTGAATTATTCCAAAAATCAGGCTGATTGCTCTTCTCTGTTAATTGGTCAACTTCTAAATCTAACTTACCGAAGTCAAAGGGAAGACCCGAGTTGGCGAATTCTATCACCAACAGCACAAAGTTGTTGTTTCAATGCAACGATGTCTTTCATTTATTTGTCTTCTCCAGTATTGGCATTATCAGTTTGTTTAGGATTACTAACGACCGGTTGTTGAACATCGACTACATTAGAAGGCTTTTCTTCTTTGTCTTTTGGTTCAACTTTGACGTTTAAAAGATTCAAAACAGCATCAACTGAGGCGATTTCCAATGTTTCTTTAAACATTCGATACCCTTCGTTAACATAATCTTGCAAAGGATTAACGTTAGCGTAGCTGCGAAGGTGAATACCTTCTCTTAGTCTTGACATCGCATCAATGTGTTTAGTCCAGTTTTGGTCGATTGTATGTAAAATGATGGCTCTTTCAAGCCTTTCGCCAACCTCTGGGGTCCACTCTTTTTTACGTTCATCATAGCGATCATGGAGCACATCACCTAAATCGGGTCCACAATCCTCGACAGGAGACTCATCATATAGATTTTTCTTAATCGAACCGCTTGGTAAAAATCTCGGTTCAACTTGCTTAATAAGCAATTCTCCAGAAACTAATTGTTCACGAGTTCCAAGCGGAATTGCCTTATTAGCTAAGAAATTTCCTGTTGTGGTAAAAACTTCATTAACAATGTCTTTAATATCTCTGCCTTCAATAATGCGATCTCTCTTGTCATAGACAATTTGTCTTTGTTTTGCGAGAACATCATCGTAATCCAACAAGTTTTTGCGAATGTCGAAGTTCATACCTTCAATCTTTTTTTGCGCTCCAGTAATCATGTTACTAACCATCTTCATTTCAAGAGCTTCGTCACCAAATTGTTTTTGTATCCAATCGCGATACTTATCGGCAGCGAAACGAATTAATAAAGTATCATCAAAAGAAACATAGAAACGAGAGAATCCAGGATCTCCTTGACGTCCACCACGTCCTCTTAACTGATTATCAATTCGTCTTGATTCGTGTCTTTCAGTTCCAAAAACGCACAAACCGCCAAGGGCTCTTACTTCATCATTAATTTTAATATCGGTTCCACGACCCGCCATGTTAGTGGCCAGTGTAATATGACCTTTTTCACCAGAGTGAGCGATGATTTCAGCTTCTCTAGCATTATTTTTAGCATTTAACATTTCATGAGGCAAACCAGCTGCAGTTAATAGAGCAGATATTTCTTCAGACGACTCAACTGAAACGGTGCCAACAAGAATTGGCTGACCTTTTTCATGTCTTTCCTTCACTTCTTTAATTAAAGCTTGAAGTTTTGGTCCCTTATGAGCATAAACATAATCTAGGGCATCAATGCGCATGATTGGCTTGTTTGTTGGTATACAAACAACTCGCATATTGTAAATTTTTCTAAATTCTTCCTCTTCGGTTTTTGCAGTACCGGTCATACCAGACATTTTTTTGAATAAGCGGAAGAAATTCTGGTAGGTAATTGTGGCCATCGTAACGGTTTCTTGTTTAATTGTGACATTTTCTTTTGCTTGAACAGCTTGGTGCAAACCATCAGACCATTCGCGACCAGGTAAAACACGACCGGTAAATTGGTCAATAATTTGAATTTGTCCTTCACCATCAACTAAATAATCGACATCCCGAATCATAATATAATTGGCTTTCAAGGCATTATGTATTCTATGAACTAAATCAGCGAACTCTGGGTCGTATAGATTTTTGATTCCAAACATTTTTTCGGCTTTTTTGTTTCCATCATCAGTAAGATTGACAGTTTTTTCTTTGACATCAATGACGAAATCGGTTCCTTTTCTCAGGGCCTTACAGAAACGATCAGCGACAGTATATTGAGATGCTGAGGTTTTTGCTCCACCAGAAATAATGAGAGGAGTCCTTGATTCATCAATTAGAATTGAGTCAGCTTCATCAACGATACAATAATGAAGCCCTCTTAAGACTCGATGTTCCATATCGACGGCCATGTTATCCCTAAGATAATCAAATCCTAGTTCCGAATTCGTTGTATAAGTGATATCGCACAAATGTGCTTCTCTTTTTTCAGAAGTTGTTTTTTCTCGAAGGTTCACTCCAACGGTCAAACCCAAAAATCTATAGATTTGTCCCATCCACTCAGCGTCACGTTTTGACAAATATTCGTTTACAGTAACAACGTGGGCACCTTTACCTGTTAATGCGTTCAAGTACACAGCCATTGTGGCAGTTAAAGTTTTTCCTTCACCAGTTTTCATTTCAGCGACATCTCCGGCATGTAAAACTAGGGCGCCAATAATTTGAACTTTATATGGAAACTCCCCTAATGTTCTTTTTGCTGCTTCACGAGCAACGGCAAAAGCTTCAAATTTGATGTCATCTAATGTTTTGCCTTTGGCTAGTAAATCTTTGAAATAAATCGTTTTGGCTCTGAGTTGTTCATCACTAATAGACGACATCTCTTTTTCATAAGATAGTACCTTACCAGCTTCTTTCTCATATTGTTTTAGTCTTCTTCTATCGAAAAAACCCATAATTACTTCACCAACACAATAACTTGTGCCTTTCTAATACATAAATGTTTGCGCATTTGCCTTCCTATCTTATCATTCAAATCCACATTAGTCTAATACTATTATATAGATTAGGGTAAATCAAAAAGGTCATTTTAAGTACGTTTTACTCATAACCAAAACCTTAATTTTCTTTGGTTTCAACGTTTTTATTAGCTTAATCATTCCAAGAACAGTTGCTCCAGTTGTATAAACATCATCAATAATTAGTATTTTTTTACCATACAAACTATGTTTATTATTTAGTTTAAGACTTTTTGTCGCTCCTCTTCTTTCTTTCGCGCTTCGCTCGGTTTGTTTGTAATCAAAAGCCTTATCGACTATGGAAAGAATGGGTAAATTTAGACATTGGAATATTGCTTTTACATGATTGAATTCTCTTTCTGTATCATCTAATTTTGAAGAAGGGGCTGGAACTAGATAGTAATCATGAAACAAGTAGTGAAGTTCGTGTTTAAAACGATAAAGAAATACCTCAGCGAGTTCAAAATCATAGCAACCCTTCAACTGATAAAGGAGGGTTCTAATTTCATCATCGTATTTATATATGGACAAAGCCTGAATATTGCCAATACGGAATTTTAAAAAAAGGGAGCGTAATTTTTCTTCACATTTTTCGCAGACACAATAGTTGTTATTAAAGAATATATGCAAATTCCAATTATGTATGGGCTTTAAACAGATTTTGCAAATTTTTATTTGCCCTTTCAATGGTTCTAATACATTTTTGAATTTCGTCATTATTTTCATTTGTTAAAAAAATTACCTTTCCTTCCGGTTCTTCTTTTTTACGCCCCACCCTACCAGAAATTTGAACCAATGAATAGGAAGAATATACATCGTGATTCGCTTGAAAAACGATGACTTGAAGGCCCTTAACAGTCACTCCTCTTTCTAAGACCGCCGTGGTTATTAAATACTTGATCTTTTTGTCTTTAAAATCCTTAATAATTGTTTCTCTGTTTTTTCTTTTTGAATGAACATAATTACCACCGCTAATAAAAAATCTTAAGCTTTCAAATAATTCTTCACAAATCTTAATTGTCGGAGCAAAGACGAAAATTGATTTTCCTTTTTTTATAAAATCTTTAATTAACCTATAACACTTAAATACTTGAATCGCCTTTGGTAAAATAACTATTTCTGGAACTGGCAACGGATAGCGATGAAATCTGGAAAAAAGTTCTAATACAGATCCTCCTTTCTTTTTAAAATCAGTGATAAATTCTTCCGAGGGAGTTGCGGAGAGCAAAATGTAATTTCCTTTCAACGAACGATGAAAAAAGGCATTCAAAACTTCATTGTTATAGAATGGAAAAGCATCAATTTCGTCAATTATCAACAAATCAAAATAGTTTGGATAACGAAAAAGCTGATGGGTTGTGCAACATATTAAATCTGCGGTTAGTATTTTTGAATTTCCGCCATAGACAAGGGCAACTGTATTTTGATTAAAAATATTTTTGAAACGATCGCTAAGTTCAATTATTACATCTCTTCTCGGTACCGAAAACCCAACTTTTTTGCCTTGAGAGAGAGCATAAGCTATTACTCTTATAGTAATCTCGGTTTTCCCTGATCCGCATACTGCGTATACAAGTGTATTAATATTTTTCTGATAATTATGTAGTAGATCTTCGGACAATCTCGCTTGGTCTTCCGAAAGTTCATAGTTCAGATTCCACACAACGTCTTTTTCTTCTTTTTCTGTGCAAGTCGCCTCCAAGCCGCGAAAAGAAATGCATTTGCGACAATAATATTTGCCGTTTCGTTTTCCGATTGTGTTTTCATCTGAATTACCACATATAGGACATATAAAAGAAAAAGCACCCATATTTATTAAGAGTGCTTTTGTTGATAAAAATTTTAACTAATCTTCGATTTCTTTAATCATTTCGACTCGAGTGGCGTGTCTTCCACCTTCGAAAGGGGTACTTAAGAAAATATCAACCCTTCTAATAACATCAGACAGTTCCATATATTTTTGTCCGAAGGCAATCATATTACAATCGTTATGTTGTCTCATAAGACGGGTGGCTTCATCACTATAACCAATTCCGCAGCGAATGCCTTTTACTTTGTTAGCTGTGATTGCGACACCCTCTCCTGTTGTGCAAATGACGATTCCATATTCACAAACTCGCGCAGCGACGAGATGAGCAGCGGCTTCTGCATAATGAGGGTAGTGGCATGACTCTTTGGTATAGGTTCCTACATCAGTTACTTCATGTCCTTGTTCTTTAAGATGATTAATGATTTCGTTTTTATATTCCAGTCCACCATGATCTGAACCGATAGAAATTTTAAGCATAATTTTTGCCTCCTCTTTTTATTATATAAAGAAAACGCATTTTGTTATGCATATCTTTTGAAAATATGACTTTTGCGTTTGGATAATATTTATCCACCATCTCTGCTAAAGGCTTTTCCATATCTTCTCCGATTTCAAATAATAACAGTCCGTTTTCGTTAAGAACATGATCAGCTTTTTTGATTATCTCTTCATAAAAAAATGTTGATGGTTTGGCCAACAAAGCAAGGTGTGGCTCATATTTCCAAACCTGTTCATCTATTTCTTCGCGATTTTGGATATAAGGCGGGTTTGATATAATCACATCTACTTTAATACCTTCTTGAATTAGGGGATCCAACAAATTTCCTCTAAGAAAAGTAACCTCGCCACTTTTTGCATTGCTTTTAGCGACTTTAAGGCATTCATTATCGATATCAGTTCCGTAAACATTGGCCAAGGGGAAATATTTTTTTAATGTAATCGCAATACAGCCTGAGCCGGTACATATATCAGCAATAGAAAAATTTGTAGTGTTAGAAAAAACTTTTTCAATTAATAACTTGGCGCTTATGACAAGCTCTTCGGTTTCTTGCCTTGGTATGAGAACATGGGGATTAACTTCAAAATATTGATCAATAAAATTTGCATAGCCCAAAACATATTGAAAAGGTTCCCCCTTTTTTACTCGCTCTATTTTTTTAGCAAGATCATCATAGTTTTCACAAGGTAAATCAAAAGATTTGTATAAGGAAATTTCATCTATAAATCCATTAGCGTCGTTTAGAAGACTTTTGATAACTAAACGAGTGAGATATTTATTGTTAGATTTTAATAAATTAAAATAAACTTCACGATTGGTTGGCATATTATTCACTCGCCAATTTGCTTGATTGATCAAAATGGATTAAGGCTTCAATTACTTCCTCAATGTCACCTTCCATAACTCGGTCTAATTTTTGAATAGTAAAACCAATACGATGATCGGTAACACGATTTTGTGGGTAGTTATATGTTCTAATTTTTTCTGAACGTTCGCCAGTACCTACTTTAAGTTTTCTTTCGCTTCCAATTTTTTCTTGTTGTTCAGCAAGAGCGGCGGCGTACATTTTTGTCCGTAACATTTGCATAGCAATTTCACGGTTTTGTATCTGTGATTTTTCCGTTTGGCAGGCCACTACGATACCAGTAGGAAGGTGAGTAATCCTAACTGCGGATTCAGTTTTGTTGACGTTTTGTCCACCCGCACCTTGGCTATGATAAGTATCAACTTGTAAATCATTTGTATTAATTTGAACATCAATTTCTTCGGCTTCAGGCATCACGAGTACGGTGGCTGTCGAGGTATGAATTCTTCCTCCAGCTTCTGTCTTTGGAACACGTTGAACACGATGCGCTCCACTTTCGAACTTCATCTTTGAATAAACATTTTTCCCACTGATTTTAAAAGAGACTATCGAGAATCCACCTGCTTCAGAAGGGCTTTCATCAAGCATTCTAATTTTCCAATTTTGCGTTTCAGCATATCTGGTGTACATTCTAAAAAGATCGCCAGCAAAAATATTAGCTTCATCTCCTCCGACAGCACCTCTAATTTCAACAATTATGTTTTTCTCATCGTTAGGATCTTTTGGAAGTAACAATTCTTTCAATTGCTCCTCAATATCCGAAAGAGCTATTTCTAGACGTTTTACTTCTTCTTTTCCCATTGTAGAAATATCAATATCTGAATCGTGAACCATTTCATTGGCATCACCGATGTCGCTTAAGATTTTTTTGTATTGCAAAAAGGCGGTAACTTGAGGATCTAGCGTTGCTCTTTCTTTAGAAATCTCACGAAAATGAATGATGTCACGAACCACTTTTTCATCCATTAATTCCTCATCAATTTCTTTGAGCCGCCTTTCAGCAGACTCGAGGCGTTGATACATGCTTTTTTCCATAAAAATCCTCACTTTAGGCGATATGTATTCTATCATATAGTCAAATAAAGAAAAAGGCTCAATTGGTTTATTTAATATTAATATTAAGGCTTTTATCACCATTCCTTTTTGTGTATAATTTGTTATGGTGAATAATTATGGCTTATAAAGCACTTTACAGAAAATATCGACCAAATACATTTGATGAAGTTGCTGGTCAGCAACATATTGTTAAAACAATTAAGAACGCTCTTGCGACAGGAAAAATTGCTCATGCATATCTTTTCGCTGGACCTCGCGGTACAGGAAAGACTACGATGGCAAAACTTCTTGCGAAAGCTCTCAATTGTGACGAAGGTCTTGGAAAGCAATGCAACGAGTGCAAAAATTGCCTCGCAATAAACGAAGGAACACATCCTGATGTTTTGGAAATAGACGCTGCGAGTAATAATGGCGTGGATGAAGTCCGTGATTTAATTGATAAAGTTAAATACAGCACTATTTTAGGTAAATATAAAGTCTATATTATTGATGAAGTCCATATGATGACTACTGGGGCATTTAATGCTTTGTTAAAAACATTGGAAGAGCCACCTGAGCATGTCATATTCATTCTTGCTACAACCGAACCTCATAAAATTTTACCAACCATTTTATCTCGTTGCCAAAGATACGATTTTTCAAAAGTAAGTGATGATGATATACGAAATAGATTGAAAGATATTCTCGAAAAAGAAAATGTCGTATACAACGAAAGTGCTATTAATTTGATAATTACTTTATCTGAAGGAGGAATGAGAGATGCTCTCTCAATTCTCGATCAAGTTTTAGCATATTCGGGTAATCGTTTGGTTGAAGACGATGTTTTAGACATATTTGCCCTTGAATCAACAGCCGAAAAAGTTGAACTGTTAACCTCAATCGGCAAAGGCGACTTTACTGATGTACTGGATAGATTGAAATCTTACGTTTCACGAGGCACTGATATTAAGAGATTAACTGATGATTTATTGGTTCTTTTAAAAGACCTATTAATTTATAGGGCGACAAATCGTTTTGACTTTGTGGAGCAACTCAAAAAGAAAGAAATGCTAGCTCTTTCCAATCTTTTTGACGAAAAAGAGACCATAGGAATGATTGATATATTAATGAATGCTCTAAAAGATTATAAAAATGTTACTTCTATTACCCCAATTTTCGAAGTAATGTTGTTAAAATTGGCCTCACTAAAATTTGAAAAAAGGGACACTATTGCTCAACTAGAAGAAGCCGATATTCCGGAAGTAAAAAAGGAAATAGCGAGTGAAAAAGCCGTAGAAATGGCTCAAAATACCATCAAAGAGAAGGTAATGGTGAAAGCAGAAGCCGAAGTGAAAAAACCAGAAATTATTGAAGAACCGCCCTTTACATTCTCGTCTGTTGTATTAAATGAAGGCCTTCTCATTTTGAAGAACACTGAGCATGATGAAAGCTACGCAATTGACGATAATATGATGATTAAAGTAATGGCGACAAGCAAAAAAGAGATCAAAACCTCTTTGTTAGACAACTGGAAGAAGATAAAACAATTGAATGGTCACCCGATATTGGACAAGGCATCAATGCTTCTTATAGATGGCCACCCTCTAGTCGCAGGAAACAAAATTTTAGTTTTGGAATACCCTCTTGATAAGGCAGTAACAAAAGTTAACACACAAGTTAATCAAAAAGACATACAGAATGTTATCTTTAATATCTTTGGAAGACAAATGTTTGTATATGCTGTTTCACGTCGAGAATCGATTCGACTTCAAAAAATGTATATGGATTTGGTACAAGTTAACAAGCTTCCTAAAGTAAACGAAACAAGTCTTGAATTTAAAGGAGAATAAAACTATGAACATGCAACAAATGATGATGCAAGCACAAAAGCTGCAAAGAGAACTCAATAAAGCCATGGCTGAACTTGAAACAAAGGAATTTACCTTGACCAAAGGTGGGGCAATTACTATCACGTTGCTCGGATCTCATGAAGTTAAATCCATTCAAATAAAAGAAGATTTTATAAATACCGACAATAAAGAAATGATTGAAGATCTAATTGTTTTAACAATTAATGAGATTATTCAAATGATTGAGACGGCTCGTGGAGACATCAACGAAAAGATTACAGGAAGAAGAACTGGTTTGGGAGTATAGATGGAAAAATTAAAAGCTTTAGAAAGAGTCGAAGATTCACTGGCTAAACTACCAAGTGTAGGTAAAAAATCCGCGGAAAGAATGGCCTATGCCATGCTTGAAATGGAGGAGGATGATTTGAATGAGTTTTCAGACGCCGTTAAAAGCCTTAAATCTTCAATTCATATTTGTCCACTATGTGGAAATCTTACTGAATCAACTATTTGTGATATCTGTGGTGACACATCAAGAGACAAAACATTATTGATGGTAGTTTCTTATCCTAAAGATTTGGTCGCTTTCGAAAAAGCAGGCAGTTTTCATGGTCTTTACCACATTCTTGGTGGAACAATTTCTGTTTCCAAGGGGAAAAATATTGATGATTTGTCAATCCCTCAACTAATTAGTCGACTAAAAGAGGGAAAAATAAACGAGGTTGTTATCGCGACAAACCCAACCATTGATGGGGAGACAACTGCTTTGTATTTAGCAAGGGTTATCGAACCAATGAATATCCGAGTTACTCGTTTAGCTTATGGTTTGCCAATGGGAGGTAATCTCGATTATGCTGATTCACTCACATTATCAAAAGCTCTCGAGGGTCGTACGAAAATATAGGGGGGATTTATGTTTATTACACTTGAAGGACCTGAAGGTTCAGGAAAAACTACTGCTGTTGAGTTTGCGGTTAACAAATTAGTTGAAATGGGTTACGAAATTGTTCGAACCCGCGAGCCTGGTGGCACCATTATCAGCGAACAAATAAGGAGCGTAATTCTTGATAAAGCCAATACTGCCATGGATTCGCGAACCGAAGCTCTTTTATATGCTGCCAGCCGTAGGCAACATCTTGTTGAAAAAATTTGGCCAGCTTTAAAAGCGGGAAAAATTGTCATATGTGATCGCTATTTAGATTCCTCTTTAGCTTATCAAGGTGGCGCACGTGAACTTGGTATCGAAGAAGTATTAAAAATCAATTTATTTGCTACCGAAAATACGTGGCCTGACTTAACGTTGCTTTTTGATATTGATCCGGTCATCGGATTGTCTCGCATAAGTAGCAACAATCAGAGAGAAGTAAATCGTTTAGATCTAGAAAAATTGGAATTTCACAAAAAAGTTCGCGCTACGTTTTTGAAATTAGCAGAGCAATATCCAGAAAGATACGCAATCATAGATGCCAGCAAATCAAGAGAAGAAGTGGCTAATGCTACTCTTGATAAAATACTAACAAGGCTATGCAAATAGGTGATTACTTAAAAAAATACCAACCGATAATCTATCAAACTTTTGTTAATTCATTAGAGAGAGATACTCTTTCTCATGCATATTTGTTATCTGGACAGCCAGGTACTCCGTTATTCGAAACCGCGAAATATCTCGCTAAAACAATTATGTGTGATTCTCCTTCACCACTTGCTTGCAACAATTGTATAACTTGCTTGAGAATTGATGATGACAACTACCCTGATTTCATTATTTATGATGGCTCTTCACAAACAATCAAAAAAGAAGAAGTGGTTTCAATAGAAACACAGTTTGATAAGACTGCTTTTGAAAACAAAGGAATCATGATTTATATTCTCCACTTAGTGGAAAACATGACACCCATTGCGGTTAATTCCATACTTAAATTTCTTGAAGAACCAGGCAATAATATTTATGCTTTCTTAACTACTAACAACGAAAGTGGTGTTCTTCCTACTATTATTTCGCGTTGCCAAGTTATGAGATTAAGATTGGTGGATAGAGAACTTATTATCAAAGAAACAATTGAAAAAGGTGTCAGTCAAGATGACGCTGAACTGCTTTCCTATTTTTATAACGATTCCGATTTGATCGTTAAATTTCTAAAAGACAAAAGCGATGAAAGTTCCTACCAAGATGCTAAAAGTGGCTTCGTATCTCTTTTAGAGGTCCTTGAAAAGGATAAGGGTGATGAAGCAGTTTATATTTGTGAGACAAATATCATCCCGCAAATGAAATCAAAAGAGTCAACAAGACTTTTTCTTGATATACTAATACAGGCTTTTGAAGACATGATAAGTATTAAACATGGGAAAGAGCCAATCTTAAAAAGCTATAATTCTGCCCTTTCTTATTTGGCAGATAAAATGCACAACATCGAAAATGTTTTGCAAGAAATATTGAAATGTCGAAATCTTATTAACTTAAACGTAAATACATCGTTGTTAATCGATCACTTAATATTTCAAATTATTAAGGAGTGAACATTATGGATAATGAATTTCAAAACGAAAATACAAAAGAAACATCTCTTTTTGACCACTATGTTGGCATTCAATTCTTTTCTAATCCAAGAATCTATTTTTTTGGCACAAAAGATTTGCCATTAGCGCTGGGAGATAAAGTGATTGTTGAGACCATCAAGGGTCTTGAATTGGGCGTTGTAGCTACTGAACCGATTGACATTAACAAGTACAGGGCTTCCATCGGATTAAAACCCGTTATTAGAACCGCTACCGATGTCGATATAAGGCTAAGTGAAATTAACAAAAGAGATGCTGCGCACGCTTTAGAAATATGCAAGAGTGAGGCTGATAAATTAAATCTCCCCATGAACTTAATATCTTGTGAATTTACTCTTGATAAATCAAAGGTTCTGTTTTCTTATTTGGCGGACGAACGTGTCGATTTCAGAGAGTTGTTAAAAAACTTAGCCTCTCGTCTGCACACGAGAATCGAGTTGAGACAAATTGGCTCCCGTGATAAAGCCAAAATGGTTGGCGGCATTGGAGTCTGTGGTCTTCCACTTTGCTGTGCAACATTTTTGAATGAATTTGATGGTATTTCAATTAGCCGAGCGAAAAACCAAATGTTAGCGATCAACATTCCTAAATTAAGTGGCCACTGTGGAAAATTATTGTGCTGTTTAAAATATGAGGACGAAGCTTATTCCGAAGCAAAAAAAATGTATCCCGAACTTGGCAGTAAGTTGTTTATAAATAAGCTTGAATACACTATTACAAATATTAATGTCATATCCGGAATCGTTAAAATTGAAAATCGTGAAGATGTAAAATTTATGCCTTTTGAAGAATTGAAGAAACAGGCTTACTTTGTAAAAAAGAAGATCAATAGCGATGATAAGAACTAAAAGTTTTGACAATACCGCCCCTATTTTATATTTAATTGCTACGCCAATTGGTAATCTTTCAGAAATTTCTGAACGGGCTCTTGGCATATTGAGAGACGTTGATTTTGTTGCGGCAGAAGACACGCGAAACGCACGTTCTCTCTTGCTTCATTATGATATAAAAAAAGATTGCATCTCTCTTAGAGAACATAATGAAGCTCAGGCTTCTTCAAAAATAATCAATCTCTTAAAAGAGGGCAAAAAAATAGCTTATATGTCTGATGCCGGTTATCCCGGAATAAGTGATCCGGGTGCCATATTGGTAGGCAAAGCCATTGAAAGTGGGATAAAAGTATCCACCATTTCGGGAAGTTCTGCTTTTTTAAATGCCTTGGTGTCTTCTGGTTTGCCCACAGATCATTTTTACTTTTTTGGTTTTGTTTCGCCAAAAGAGAAGGAAGCTTTCGATCAATTAATAAAATTAAAAGAAATGGAAGATACTCTTATATTTTATGAAAGCCCTCATCGTCTTTTTAAAACATTGCGAATCATGGAAAAAGTGTTCGGTAACAGAGAAATTGTTATTGCTCGTGAACTAACCAAGATTAACGAAGAATACATCCGTGGAAAAATTAAAGAAGCCTTTGCTTTAGAACAAGAAGGTCTAAAAGGTGAAATGGTTATCTTGGTGTCAGGCAGCCACGAAGAAAAAGCCATCGATAATGAAGCTTTAAAACAAAGAGTTGGTCTTTTGAACCACAAAGGTTTATCCACAAAAGACGCGATAGAAATAACAAGCGAAGAGTTTAATGTTAACAAAAACTACATATACGATCTGATTCATAAAAAGTAACCACTCTTGACTAATAATAATCTTTATTCGTTTTATTTCTTTAAGAAATACTGTTTTACTTGCAAATGGGTTATCGTTTTTCTATGATAGGAAACGCGTCATTTTATGGGAGGGTTTAAAATGGAAATTAGAAATGTTGCTATTATTGCTCACGTTGACCATGGAAAAACTACTCTTGTTGATCAACTATTAAGGACTGCCGGTGCTTTTAGAAGCAATGAAGAAGTTGAAACCCGTGTCATGGACTCCAACGACATTGAAAGAGAGCGGGGCATTACAATCTTAGCGAAGACCACTTCGATTACTTTTCACAATACACATATTAATATTCTCGATACTCCTGGGCATGCTGATTTCGGAGGCGAAGTTGAAAGAATTATGAACATGGTTGATGGTTGTTTGCTTCTTGTCGACGCTTTTGAAGGAACAATGCCTCAAACACGTTTCGTTCTCAAAAAGGCTCTTGAAGCCCATATTAAACCAATCGTTATTATTAATAAAATTGATCGTGCCCATGCCGATATCAAAAGCGCGGTTGATCAAGTTCTTAATCTATTTATTGACCTAGGAGCTCCAGATGAGTTTTTAGATTTTCCTATCGTTTATGCCTCAGCTTTAAAGGGGACAAGTTCGACATCACCCAATCCAGAAAATCAAAAAGCTGGAATGGATGCAATTTTGGAAACAATTATTAACAAGATACCAGCTCCACAAACTGATGTTCATGCCCCGTTTCAAATGCAAATTTCTTTACTTGATTATAACGATTTCGTAGGCAGAATTGGCATTGGCACTATTAAAAAAGGTACTGTTCATACTGAGGACATGGTTACTGTTGCTCGTTTAGATGGGACAAAAAAACAATTCAAAGTAATGAAATTATTTGGATACGAAGCTATTCATCGTTTAGAGATTGAGTCTGCTTCCGCTGGCCAAATTGTTGCAATCGCGGGTTTGCCAGATATCAATGTTGGAGAAACCATTTGTTCGTCTTCGCTTGTTGAAGCTTTGCCTCCAATTAAACTTGATGAACCCACCATTCAGATGACATTCGGTACAAATTCTTCTCCTTTTGCCGGAAAAGAAGGAAAACAATTAACTGCTCGCAAGATTGAAGAAAGGCTTTTCAAAGAAACTCAAAAAGATGTCGCTTTAAGAGTCAGCAAAATCCCAAAGTCCGAATCATGGATTGTTTCGGGTAGAGGAGAGCTACATCTTTCTATTTTAATAGAAAATATGAGAAGAGAATCCTTTGAACTCGAGGTTTCTAAGCCAAGAGTGATTATCAAGGAAATTGATGGCGTAAAAAGTGAGCCTTATGAAGATTTAACAATCGATGTTCCCAACGAATATGTCGGAGATGTAATGACTAGTATTGGAAGCAGGGGTGGAGAATTGATTGCCATGGAGCCAAGAGAATCAGTCACAATTTTGGAATATGTTATCGCTTCTCGCGGATTAATTGGCTATTCTACAATATTCATGTCTTTAACTAAAGGCTACGGCATACTATCTCATACATATCGTGAATATCGAGGAATGAGTAGCATCGATCTTGGGCAAAGACCAATTGGCGTTCTTGTCGCGACAGAATCTGGTCAAGCAACCCCATACTCAATGCAGCACATTGAGGAGAGAGGAACGATGTTTATCGACCCCGGAACGATGGTTTATGAAGGCATGATTGTTGGGGAAAACCGATACCCAATTGATTTAGCGGTCAATGTTACAACTAAAAAAGCCTTAACAAATATGCGAAGTTCAAACAAAGATAATACAGTTGTTTTAAAAACACCAAGAAGAATGTCATTGGAAAGTTGCTTAGATTATATTAATGCCGATGAGCTCGTTGAGATTACTCCTTCAACATATAGAATGCGAAAGAAAATTCTAAACACAGTTGAAAGAAAGAAAAATGATTCTCATATGAGAAATTCAGAAGAGTAGAATTAAATTTCTACTTTTTTTGTAAGAAGAGATTGGAAAAATCTTTTGGCATTGGAGATGTGAACTTAAGAATCTTCCCTGTGTCAGGATGCTTAAGTTCTAAGCAGTAGGCATGAAGTCCAAGCCTTTTTAAAGGATCAGAGGGATTGCCATATTTATCATCTCCGATAACGTGGTGGCCTAAATCCCCCAAGTGAACTCTGATTTGATTTTTTCTTCCCGTCTCAATATTTACATCAAGCAGGGTGTATTGCTCTGATTCCTGTATTACTTCGTAATTAGTAATGGCAAATTGGCCATCAGATGGTTTTTTTGATGAGTACATCATGTTTTGTTTATTTTTCTTGAGATAAGATTTGACAGTTCCTTTTGGTTCTTCCATCTTACCTTCCACAATCGCGTAATAACCGCGCTTAATAACAAGTTCGTTCCAGCGATCTTGCAATTTGTTTTGAATATTTGAATTTTTTGCGACCATAAGTACTCCCGAAGTATCCTCATCAAGTCTATGGACTACAAAAACTCTATTGTGTTTGTCTTTTTGTTGTACATAATCGGATAGCATTCGATAAGCGGTTGATCCTTTTTCATTATCAGAGGCCACGGAAAGCAAGCCGCTTGGCTTATTAATAACAATGATTTCCGAATCTTCATAAAGAATTGGCAAATTGCTTCTCGTTTTCTTTCTAATTGGAGAAGAAGAAACAATTATTGTATCACCAGGAACTAATTTAAAATTAAATTGGGTTACCGGAGCCCCGTCGACAGTAATACGATGAGAGGACAATAACGATTTAACGGAATTGCGTGATTGAGTAGGAAAAGATTCCAATAGAAACTGTAAAAGTTCACATTGTTTTTTAACAGGAAATTGTTTCAAATTTCGATAATCTTTTTTAACTACCTTAGTAGTCTTTTTTTTGTCATTTTTATTCATGTTTGGAGTTAACTTTCTTAATAATCATATTAACAACCGCCTCGGCGACGTTTAACCTTGTAATGCTTTCAAACTCTTCAAAGAAAGCATTAGAATTCATCTCACACAACATCAGCTCTCCGTCATTGTCGAGTAAATCTAAACCAGCATATTCAATATTAAATAAATTGATAATTTTAGCAGCGAATTCAGCGTATTTTTCTATGTTTGGTATCATTTCTCCACTAGCAGTTTCTCCGTAATTGCTTCGGAAGTCCTGCGCGTTTTTTCGAAAAAAGGCACCGAACACTTTCCCATCAATAATTAACACACGAATTGATTTTCCGGCTGATGAAGAAATGTATTTTTGAAAGACAATGGGGTTTCGGCAAATTTCGGTATAGAGTTGTGATAGTTGGTCGTAATTTTTTACAAGATATACGCCTTCGCCTAATGAACCATACACTTTTTTTACAACCATTGGGTAGCCAAGTTCATCTTCGACACTTTTTAAAAATGAAAGATGCGTTTCTTTTAGTCCATAGTAAACTAGTGGACCAGATATTGTGGTTGGCATGCGAATATCATGGTTAGCACAAGCGATAAATGTCAGCATTTTGTCATCACAAAGCTTTATAAAATCGGCTTTGTTAAATAGACGATATCCAGCTTTTTCTAATAATCGAGCCAGGTATATATCTTTATCCATATAAATAACAAAATCAGCTTTTGGAAGGTTAATTTTAACTTTATTGTCTTTTATTGAAGCAAGTGTTCCGTTGTTAACAAAAACTTTGATATCAACAGAAGCTTTTTTAAACTCTTCTGATAACCTAGCGACTTTATGAGCGTTATGCCCGATTTCTTGATTTACGATAAATATTCCATTCATGGTATTAATTATATTAATATTTGTGGAATTAAGCCATTAAAAAACATTTACTCCACAATGAAAAATTATTTTATTCCTTCTAAACACAATAATAATCTGTTCAATTAAGATTACGATGTATGAATGTTTGCTTTTCTTGGTTATATGTTTTCAAATCACTTTTCGCTTCGATTAGTTGAGTTTTATATTCTACATATTGTTTAGCTAAATTTGGATTTTCAGAAAGAATCTTCACCATGTTCATCATCTTGTGATATGTTTCCCCGTTGTACTTAGTTAGATGGATAATGTATTCGTTCCCATCATTTCCACTCTTATAGAATACTAGATTTTCTAGGTTTGAATACTGAGTAAAAAAAGTATATTTATTGTATAAAAGAATGTCCTTTATAGTAAAAATGTCTAAAGGATTTTCAATTCCTATTACTATGTCAATAATTGGACGAGCTGCAAGACCATCAACCGCTGTTGAACCAATATGATTGATATGTGCGCATATTTTAGGAGGAATTAAAGATAGAAGTTTCTTTTTTTCTAAAGAAAAAAGGTTCTTCCATCGAAAGTCATAATACGATAAACGTGGAGAGTTTCTTGCCATACTTTAATTTTACACACAGACATATGGTGTGTACATTTATTTGTTTTGTTAAATAATTGATGTTTATTTTTTTATATTGTTCATAAATGGAGTTAGGCACCGTCTATATTTTTATCGCAAATTGATTCCTGATTGTTCGAGTTATTCTCGTTCTTTTTTTCTCGAAACATGTCAATGTCTTCGCCAGTTAGATATCTTTGCCTTCGGCGATGGTTTTTTCTATTATCTTTCATTTGAATTTTTTACCAAAATGATATAAATCTTTGTGAATGTTTTTTAATTGCGGATACATCTTCAAATAAACTTTCTTGTAAAGATACTCATATTGTTGATGAGCTTTTGGGTCAGGAATATAAGTATTCGTTTTATGTGACATCTCTTTGGTGGCTTCTTCTATAGAAGAGAACTCCCCCAATGCTGTAAAACAACATATTGCGGAGCCCAAAGATGTCGTTTCAAAAGTTTGCACTCTTGATACTGGTAAGCCAAATATGTCAGCTGTGATTTGGCATATGGCAGAACTCTGTGATCCTCCACCAGAAATCATAAGGCTAGAAATTTTATGTCGTTGTGATTTTTCAATTTCTTCTAGTCCTTCTCTCAAAGCATAGGCAATCCCTTCAAGAATAGCCCTGTATAAATGTTCGCGTGTATGGACTTCTGAGAAACCAACAATGGAACCTTTTGATAAAGGTCGAGAAAGACTTGGCCCCCAATATGGTTGAAGAACTAAGCCGTCAGAACCTGGAGATATTTCATATAATTTGGCATTTAATAATTCTTCAACAGCTAGGCTCTGAATCTTGGCTTCGTCAACCAATTCAGAAGCAAATTCTTTGCTAAACCATGTTAACATCCAATATCCTCGGTAAACCTGAACTTCCATATTGTAAAATCCAGGAACAGCGGCTGGATAAGCGGGAAGAAATTTTTGTGGTTCGAAATAGCGAGTGTTTGTAACTTCAATGGTAGAGGCAGTTCCATAAGAAATCGCTCCAACATCACGTGATAAAGCACCTAGCCCAACCGTTTCACAAGCTTTATCAGATCCAGTAGCGATGACAACAATTCCCTTTGGAAGTCCGCATTTTTCCGCCAATGTATCAAGGATTGTTCCAATTACTTCACCAGGTTGTTTCAATTCACAAAGCATTCGAGACGGAATGCCAAAAATAAGGGATTTTAAGTGACCTTCTTTATACCATTCTTTCTTGGGGAAATTTATAGGATAATGACCGGTCATTGCAGCGGATGAATCACATAATTTGCCAGTAAGTTTATAGGTTAAATATGTTGATATATTTACGTACTTTGTAGTCTTAGACCATGTATCTGGTTCATTTTCTTTTAACCAATGGGCAATTGTTCGTCTTCTATTCAAATCGATAGTGTCCTTCATACCAACAAGCCAAAATGCAAATCGGTGAAGCCATGGAAGTTTTTCATCTGCTCTTGCCATTCGCTGATCAAGCCAAAGAATACATTTCCTTATCGGCTTATAGTCCTTATCAAGTTGAACGGAAGAATCTCTAAAGGTCGTTATTGTAGAGCCGATAATTTGGTCAAGTTTTTCTTTGTTTCCATGAGCCAATTTTTGTAAACAATCAACAAGATAATCGTAATAGAAATCTGGATCTTGTTCAGCAAAGCCTTTTTCCGTAGAAATATAAACAGGATTATAAGATTTCTTTATAATGGCAACAATATTACCTTTTTTGTCAATCAAGGATGTCCGAAGTGACTGGGTTCCAAAATCAATACTTAGAATTAATGGATTTTTTAACATAGATATTCCTCACAAAATCTTTTCTTTGCTTGTCAAAACAATAACATACTACACATACATTATGCGCGAAAATGTAAAAACTAAGCAATTTTATGGCGTTTATATAAGGCTCTGTGCTAGTATTGTATCGCTGGTGTGGTGCAAAGCACTACACTTTCAGACCTATAGGAGGAAAATTATGGCTGAAAAAAAATATGTTTACGCCTTTGAAGAAGCTTACGGCTTAGGTAAGGAAATTCTTGGTGGAAAAGGCGCCGGCCTTGCAGAAATGACACATATTGGTGTTCGTATTCCAGAAGGTTTTACTATTTCTACTGAAGTATGTGCATTATTTTATGAAAATGGCAAAAAATTGCCTG
>JAEZSD010000032.1 GCA_023422095.1 Bacillota bacterium | reverse complement strand
CTTCCATCGCCGTAAAAAGCGATTCTTCGATGATGCGAGGAAGGCGATGAATTTCATCGATGAAAAGAATATCACCTGGCTTCAATTCTGATAAAATGGCAGCTAAATCACCAGTCTTTTCTAAGCTTGGCCCCGTCGTCACATGAATGTGAGCTTTCATCTCGTTAGCGATGACATAGGCCAGTGTAGTTTTTCCAAGTCCAGGAGGACCATAGAACAAAAGATGATCAAGAGGTTCATCTCGATGAAGAGCAGCACCGATAAAGATGCGAAGATTCTTCTTTAGGTCCTTCTGCCCGACATATTCATCGAGTGTGCGAGGGCGCAAAGAAATTTCTTCTTGACGATCAATTTCATGGGGTAAAGCATCGACTAATCTAGACATATCTTCTCCTATTTTTTCTTTAATTCGTTGAGTTTGGAAAGGGCTAGACGCAAGATGTCCTCTGGTTTGGCTTCTGGTTCATTAATCGTCGCTAAAACACGATCGATGGCAGCACCTTTAAAACCCATTTCTTTGAGAGCATCATAGACATCTTCATAGACTTCAGGATTGCCCTTTTCACCCCCAGTAAGAACGCCTTTTAAATCTAGGATAATCTGAGCGGCCGCTTTGGCGCCTATACCAGGTAATTTTTTAAGATAAGCAACATTGTTGCTTGCAATCGCGGTAATCACTTGTTGAGGAGTGGTCGCTTTTAAAGCATTAATTGCAGTTCGAGGGCCAAGACCCTTCACTTTAATAAGTGACAAAAAGACAGATTTTTCTTCCAAGGTTTTAAAGCCAATAAGGTACTGTTCATCCTCTCTAATGACGTTATGAGTATAAAGAAAAACCTCTTGGCCGATTTCATAATCATCAATGTGAGAAACTAAGACTTGGTAGCCAATATCATGAACATCAACTACGACTGTGTCCTTGTCAATTTGAGCGACAAGTCCTTTGAGGAAATAAATCATTATTCTTTCTCCTTTATTAGTAAATGCTGACAATTAAAATGATTAAACCAATAGATATCAAAGCGGTTAACAAACTCGCCAAGATGGCGATGAAAACTTTCTTATTTTCCATTTTCTTCTCTTACGTATTCAACAGGTGTTGGAATTGGTTCGCGTTTGTGATTGCTGATTTTGTGAAGATGTTCAATTCTTTTTTTAGTCTCTTCATTCACTTCTTTTCCTAATAAATAGGCATCTAAATCACGATAGGTAACACCCATCTCTTTTTCATCGGTTTGTCCGGGAAATAATCCAGCGCTTGGAACTCGTTTGACTAAATAGCTAGGAACGCCGAGCATTTCAGCTGCTTCCATCACTTCCGATTTAACGAGATGAGCAATTGGCATTAAGTCAACTCCACCATCACCATACTTCGTGAAGTAACCGGTATATCTTTCGTCCATGTTATCGGTTCCGAGCACCAAACCTCCATGAGTTTGTGCAAAAGCATATAGAATAGTCATTCTAATTCTAACTTTAAGATTAGTTAAAGCAGCGAAGGAAAGCTCGACACCTTGTTTTTTGTATTCATCGACAGTGGCGTGAAAACTCTTTGACCCATCGATTACTAAATAATTCAATTTGAAATGATCGGCAAGAAAAAGAGCATCTTTTAAATCATCAGGATGGGAATCAATCGGCATCATGAGACACATTAATTTTTCTTTTCCGACAGCTTCTTTAGCTAAGGCGGCCACTAAGGAAGAATCAATGCCTCCCGAAAGGCCGAGAACATAAGTGGACGCTCCGGTTTTTTGAAGCATCTCTTTTAAGAATTGTTTGATTTCCTGAAGATAATTTGCAAGTTTCATGTTTTAACTCCAATATTCAAAAGAAAAGTCGTCTAGGTAAACAGTGTCTCCATCGGAAGCACCGAGTTTTTCGAGATTATCATCAACCTTTAATTTACGAAGCCTCATCATCAAAAGCATCATTCCTTCGTCAGTAGTAA
Source organism: Bacillota bacterium (assembly GCA_023422095.1). Taxonomy (GTDB): domain Bacteria; phylum Bacillota_I; class Bacilli_A; order RFN20; family CAG-826; genus JAAYDH01. Next base: position 1,343 of record JAEZSD010000032.1, on the reverse strand, counting down.
TGTTGGTCATGCGGTAGAATTTAATGAGCTTGTCTCCTTCGATTCTCCATTTATGAGCATCGAGGCGGCGAATAGCGAATTCTTTTTCAATTTCAGGTAATTCATACACTTTGAAGTCTAACTCCTTCTCGTCATCTCCATAAAGCGGGAAGGCCGGGGTTTTATCTAACAAGTCAGCGCATTTATAGAGTAACAAATCAAGTCCTTCTTCTGTGATAGCGGAGATAGGAACAACGGGAATACCAACTTGCTTTTCGAACGTGGCTAATCTTTCATTAGCGCCTTCTTCATCCATCTTGCTAGCGACAAGAATGACTGGTCGTTTATCAAGACCAAAGCCATAACTTTTTAATTCGTTATTTATTATTAAATAATCTTGATATGGATCACGGTCAGAAAGACCGACATTGACAATATGAATAATGACGCGGCATCTTTCGATGTGGCGAAGGAAACGTAAACCTAATCCTTTTCCTTGGTGGGCGCCTTCAATAAGCCCAGGAAGGTCAGCCATCACAAAACTTCGGCCATCCTTGGCGGTCACCACTCCAAGATTGGGAACGATGGTAGTAAAAGGATAATCAGCGATTTCTGGCGTGGCACTAGTCACTAATGAGAGCAAAGTAGATTTGCCAACACTGGGATATCCCACTAAGCCGACATCAGCTAATAATTTTAATTCCAAAATGAGTCTTTTGGTTTCACCCGGCTCACCGTTTTCAGCTGTTTTTGGAGCACGATTGGTTGAACTCTTAAAACAAGTATTACCTCGGCCACCACGTCCGCCTTTAGCGGCAATGACTATCTTGCCATCTTCATTGAGGTCAGCGATAACTCGATGGTCTTTTTCTTCGAAAACTACCGTTCCGACTGGAACATCAATGATGATATCTTGGCTGGATTTACCGTATTGGTTTTTAATACCACCTTTTTCGCCATCAGGACCGATAAAGGTTTTACTGTGACGAAAATTGATGAGCGTATTGATATGGCTATTGGCTCTTAAGATAACGCTTGCTCCACGTCCTCCATTACCTCCCGCAGGACCACCGTTAGGCATAAACTTCTCTCGTAGAAAAGCGATGGCACCATCGCCACCTTTGCCAGAACGAACTTCAACGACTGCGCGATCAATAAACATATGAATAGCTCCTCTTGTATTATACAAGTACATAAAGAAAAAGACCACAATTTAGTGGTCTTAATCATTATTTTATACGTTATTCAGCAACGACAATTTTCACTGCCGTACGATCTTTTCCAACGCGATAATACTTTGCCACACCACTAGCGGTAGCAAAAATTGTATCATCTTTCCCTCTGAGGGTATTTTCACCTGGATA
>JAEZSD010000007.1 GCA_023422095.1 Bacillota bacterium | reverse complement strand
AGAAGCCCTCGCTTTTGAAGCGCATATTAACAAAAACTATATCTCTGATTTGGAAAGAGGAATGCGAAATCCGTCTTTAAATATTTTAAAGAAAATTTCCCATGCTCTTGAGATATCTCTTTCTGAACTATTTATGGATATTGATTAAATTACTAATTCATTATTTGTGTGAATATAAGCTCCCTTTTAGGGGGTTTAATCATTTCGCTTGAAAATTTATTTATATATAGTTTATACTATATCTCGCAAACGAAGGAGGACATTATTGTATGTCAGTAAAAGTTGCAATTAATGGATTCGGTCGTATCGGCCGTTTAGCATTCCGTCAAATGTTTGGTGCCAAAGGTTATGAAATCGTTGCTATTAACGATTTAACTTCACCCAAAATGTTGGCGCATTTATTAAAATATGATACAGCTCAAGGCGGATATGCCGGCTATATCGGTGAAAATCTTCACACAGTCGATTTCAAAGAACCAGTCCTTGCCGAAGATGGCAAAACTGTTGTTGTTCCTGGAAGTATTACCGTTGATGGTAAAGAAATCGTCGTCTATGCGATGCCAAAAGCTATTGATCTCCCATGGGGAAAAATTGGCGTTGATGTTGTCTTAGAGTGCACTGGTTTCTACACAACCAAAGATAAAGCTCTTGATCACGTTAAAGCAGGGGCTCGAAAAGTTGTTATCTCTGCCCCAGCTGGCAAAGACCTCCCAACCATCGTCTATGGTGTTAACGAAAAAATCTTAACTAAAGAGGATACTGTTATCTCAGCTGCCTCTTGTACAACCAACTGCTTAGCCCCAATGGCCAAAGCATTAAACGATTTTGCTCCTGTTCAATCTGGCATTATGACTACCGTACATGCCTACACTGGTGATCAAATGATTCTTGATGGCCCACACAGAAAAGGCGACTTACGTCGTGCTCGTGCTGGTGCTGCCAATATCGTTCCAAACTCCACTGGTGCAGCTAAAGCTATCGGCTTAGTTATTCCAGAATTAAATGGCAAACTCGTCGGATCCGCTCAGCGTGTTCCTGTGACCACTGGTTCAACAACCATCCTAGTCGCGGTTGTCAAAGGTAAGGATATCACTCCTGCCGGAATCAACGCCGCTATGAAGGCTGCCGCTAACGAATCATTCGGTTATACAGAAGATGAAATCGTTTCCAGCGATGTCATCGGCATGAAATACGGTTCACTCTTTGATTCCACTCAAACCTTGGTTACCAAAATCGCTGATGATTTATATCAAGTTCAAGTCGTGTCATGGTATGACAACGAATTCTCATACACCACTCAAATGGTTCGCACCATTAAATTCTTCTCAGAAATTCGATAACTGAAGTCGTGCTCAGGGTTTAGTTACCCGGTGTGACCCAATCTAATTGGCACCTGTGGTTGTACATAGGTGCCTCTTTCATAAAAAAGGAGATTTATTATGTTAACAGTCGAAAAAATGCAAGTTAAAGGTCTACGCGTTCTCGTTCGCGTTGATTTTAATGTTCCATTAAAGGGAGGGGTAATTCGCGATGACAATCGCATTGTTGCTGCTCTCCCAACCATCAAAGAATTGATGAAGAAAGGAGCCCGTGTCATCTTATTCAGCCATCTTGGCAAAGTAAGACATAAAGAAGCTCCCGAAATTATTGAAGAGGATAAAAAGAAAAATGATTTAGCCCCTATTGCTGTTCGCCTTAGTGAATTGCTAGCTAAACCAGTGAAGTTTGTCCCTTTCACCCGCGGGGAAGAATTAACTAAAGCTGTCGCTGAATTAGCCGATGGCGAAGTCCTTCTCATGCAAAATACCCGTTATGAAAAGGGTGAAGAGAAAAACAATCCTGAATTAGCTACCATTTGGGCTGATTTAGCTGATGCTTATGTGATGGATGCTTTCGGTTCTGCTCACCGAGCCCACGCTTCTACTTACGGTGTTCCGGAAATCTTAAAGGGTGAAGGAAAACCAGTCGCGGGTGGATATCTCGTTGAGAAAGAAGTCGCTAACTTAACTCGTTGTGTTCACGTTTCCGAAAAGGATCGTCCCTATATCGCTATTCTCGGTGGTTTAAAAGTATCGGATAAGATTAAGGTCATTGATGCCTTACTCGACAAATGCGATAAAATCCTTATCGGTGGAGCCATGGCCTTTACTTTCCTTAAAGCTCAAGGAAAGAAAGTTGGACTTTCACCTGTTGAAGATGATCAACTAGAATACGCTCGCAGTTGTTTAGCAAAAGCTAAAGGACGCATCGTCTTGCCAGTTGATAGTGTCATTGGAGATGCTTTCTTACCCGAAGAACGTAAAACCGTTCAAGTCGTGAGTGTTAATGATATTCCCGATGAATTTGAAGGTTTGGACGTCGGCCCTGAAACTGATAAAATATTTTCCAGCCATATTAGCAAAGCCAAGATGGTTTTCTGGAATGGACCGATGGGAGTTTTTGAGCAATCAGAATTCCAAAAAGGTACCATTGCAATTTGTAAAGCCGTCAAAGCGCTCGACGGGAAAGCTTTCACTGTCTGTGGAGGAGGAGATTCCGCCG
>JAEZSD010000089.1 GCA_023422095.1 Bacillota bacterium | reverse complement strand
ATTCTGTTACATTTACCATAATGTTAACCCTTTCTTAAAAAATCTTAATTATTATAGCAAATAATTGCTATTTAATAAACGGATTTAGTTTCCGTTCAAAACCTATTGTTGTAGTTAGTCCGTGACCCGGAAAAACTTTTGTCTCATCAGGAAGCACAAAAAGCTTTGATAAAGAGTGTCTAATTTCTCTTCCGATGGAAGAAGGTAAGTCGCTTCTACCAATTGAGCCACGAAATAAAGTGTCTCCAGAAAATAATAAGTTGCTTTTGGCTATGTAATAGCACACTGACCCCTTGGTGTGAAAAGGAGTACCAATAACTTTTATTGGTTCCTCCAACAGTTCAAGCACTTCTTGATCGCTGACAAGAATGGGATTAGTTTGGACCACAAGTTCCACGTTGCTCATCGAAGAACAATTAAGCCTAGCGTCTGTTAAGCCGTCTTCATCATCAAAAGAAACAAAAAGCGGAACATTCAACGCTTTGACTGTGCGATTGATTCCACGCATGTGATCAAAGTGAGAATGGGTGAGAAGAATGCCGCGACATATCAAATGATTTTTAGTTATGTAATTGATTACACCATCATAATCACATGATGGGTCGATAATAACACAAGAAGAAAGACTATCTATTGCGAGGTAGCAATTGGAAAATAACTCATCTTTATCGTTATATAAAAAAGGCACAACTTTCATGAGTTCCCTTAATAATAAAAAATAGGCTGAGCCTATCTTTTATTTCTTTTTCTCGCGATGGAGTGTCATCTTTTTGCACACTGGGCAATATTTTTTTAACTCCAAACGATCTGGTTTATGCTTTTTATTTTTGGATGTGAGATAGTTCTCTTCGCCACATTCATTGCATTTTAATGTCAATGAGATTCGATCATCTTTTGCCATACTACTTGTCTCCTTAAAGTCGTTTTATATCTTATCATAGATAATAGGATATGCAAACATATTTTTAGACTATTGCATTACTAGTAATGTATAATGTTGACATGAATTCTAGAATAGAAACTCGAAGTATCAAAATTGGGAATATCACTCTTGGCGGTCAAGATCATGTTTTAATTCAGTCGATGTGCAATATCAAAACTGAAAAAGTAGATTTAGTGGTTAAACAAATTAATGAATGCGCCGCCCTTGGCGCTGATTTAATGCGCGTTTCAGTTATGGATGTATCCGATGCCAAAGCTATTTCTGAAATTAAGAAGCACATAAACATTCCACTTGTGGCTGACATTCATTTTGACTATCGCTTAGCTTTGCTTGCGATGGAAAACGGCGCTGATAAAATCAGAATTAATCCAGGAAATATCGGATCTTTAGATAATGTTAAAAAAGTCGTCGAAATGGCCAAAGAAAAACATATCCCAATCCGTATTGGAGTAAACTCTGGTTCTTTAGATAAAACAATTCACGACTACTCCCATCAATATTCTGGCGTTGATTTAGTTCATTCCGCCAAAAAACATGTCGAGATTTTAGAGAGTCTAGGTTTCTACGACATAGCTATTTCTCTTAAGGGTTCGAATGTCCGTGAAACTATTGCTGCTAATCGTTTAGCGTCCAAAACATTTCCTTATCCACTTCATCTCGGGATAACCGAAGCGGGATTCAAAGATCTTTCACTCATCCGAAGTTCGGCCGGATTAGCACCATTATTATTGGATGGAATCGGAGACACGATTCGCATTTCCATTTCCGGAGATCCTCGCGATGAAATTATTGCTGCAAAAAGATTACTACATGATTTAGATCTATATCCTAATTACCCCACACTTGTTGCGTGTCCCACTTGTGGGAGAACACAAGTTGATGTCTTAAAATTAGCGGAAAAAGTCATGCAGTACCTCGAAAAAATTAATAAGCCAATTCATGTTGCGGTTATGGGATGCGTTGTTAACGGACCAGGTGAAGCTAAAAACGCTGATATTGGAATTGCCGGTGGAAATCATGAGTATGTTATCTTTAAAAAAGATAAAGTCATAAAAAAAGTTCCTGAAGAACTCGCTTTTGAAACTCTTATTTCCGAAATTGAGAAGATGTAAAAAATATGATAATCATTGAACGCACTACTGCAGTGGTCGACAAAACAATCAGAGATCTGCAAAGAGTTTCTTTTTGGATTACAATTGTTGTACAGGTAATTTTTCTCTGTCTCTATGGATTAAGAATTTACACTAATTTAAACCACATTGTTTTTCTTATAATTTACTGTTTTTTAACAGCAACATCACTATTCGGATTCATTTTTTATTTAGCAACATTCCAAATAAAAAAACACAAAAAAGTATTAGGAACAAAGCAAGGTATTAAAATATTAAAATATCTCGCTAACGCAATCATGCTCATCGTCGTAATAGTTGAATTTGTGCAACGAAGGCCCAGCGATTTAGACATTATCATTGCTGCCTTATCCGTTGTTTTCTTTCTTGCTCAAATCATATTTGAAATTATTCGTATGGCCTACAATAGATACTCGGATATGCTTATGACGGCCTTGAGTATGGATTTTGCAAAATTTGAAATGTTGACAGATCCTAAAAGCTATATTCTTTCGAAGCTTGATAATCCTCTTGAAAAGATTTCCAACAAGATAACAGGTGTTAAAACCGAGAAAAAAGAACTGACAAAAACTGAACAATATGTCGAACAAATAACTAATGAATATAAGAATCAAAAGAAAGTCGTTAAAAAGGCAAAATTGGACAAGAAAAAGCAGAAAATAAGGGAACATTCTAAGATTATATTTGGCATTTTTAAAAAGAAAAAACGCAAGGAATCAGTTATCCCTGCGGATGATAATTCCATCAAGCAAATAATAAAAAAATAAATTTACTAATAAAGCCATCGAAATCCGATGGCTTTATATTTTAATATTTATATTAAAGTCTAGAATAACAGACCATGAAATTTTTAATTAAATTTTGATTTCCAATCCTCAACAAACTTCCCTTCTCTGAGCATTTTAATTTCCTCTTTATAAGGTGGTTTATCATTAATATATGGTGTCTCAAGAATCTTTGGGACTTTTGCCAATAATGGGTGATGTACATAGGCATTCAAAGTTTTGAAGCCAATAGTTCCATAACCAATGTTCTCATGGCGATCCTTGTGAGCGCCTTTTTCATTCTTGCTATCATTTAAATGGACAACAAGCAATCGATCTAATCCTATGATATCATCAAATTTTTGCAAAATATTATCGATGTCGTGCACATCGTAACCAGCATCGTTTATGTGACACGTATCGAGGCAAACACCGAGACGATCCGAATGCCTACTAGCAGCGATTATCTGATGAATTTGTTCAAAAGAGATTCCAATCTCAGTGCCTTTACCCGCCATCGTTTCCAAGGCGATTTTAACATTAGTGTTATCATTATCCAGAATCTCGTCGAGAGCATCAATTAAGGCCGAAATAGCCTCTTCATTTCCTTGGCTGACATGAGCTCCTGGATGCAAGACGATAATCGAAGCATGAAAAGCGCTAGTTCTTCTGATTTCGTTTAAAAATATTTCTTTTGAACTTTGATATAATTCAGGGCGACCTCGGTTAGCTAAATTGATGATGTAAGGAGCGTGAACCACTATTTTCGATTCATCTAGTCCAGCTTCTTTAATTAAGGTGTATCCTTCTTCAATTTTTAATTCTTTAAGGGGTTTACGGTAGCTGTTTTGTGGTGCGCCTGTATAAAACATAAAAGCGTTGGCTCCATAGCTCAGTGTTTCTTTAACTGATCCTAAATAAAATTCGGGAGCGGCCATCGAAACATGGGAGCCGATTAAGATATCTTCATTTTTCATATAAAATCCTCCTAGTTATGTTAACATAAATAAGAATTAATGAGTGGAGAAACGCGATGAAAATTACCATTCTTGAACCAAAAGGATACTGTGCTGGAGTCAATCACGCAATTGAATTGGCTTTATCAGCGAGAAAAAATCACCCCTTTTTAATGGTTAATGTTTTAGGAATGCTAGTTCATAATTCGTATGTCATTGCTTTTTTAAAGCAACATGACATTGGATTAATCAATAATATCCATGATGCCCCTAACGGAAGCGTAATTATTTTTACTGCTCACGGTCACGAAAATAAAGATGAACAAATGGCCAAAGAAAAAGGTTTAATCATATACGATGCGATTTGTCCTCTTGTGAAAAAGAATCTTGAAACCATCGCAAAAGAAAAAGAAAACCACCATCAGGTGATTTATATCGGCTATCCTTCTCACCCAGAGACAGCAGCGGCCATTTCTAGTAACACAAATGTTTATTTATATTCAATTGGTCAAACCTTTGATTATCGCGTGATTTCTGATTCATCCCCTCTTATTATCAACCAAACGACATTGAATATTCTTTCTTTGAAAGACATTCACCACGATATCAAAACTCATATTCCACAAGCTCGATTTCAAGATGAAATTTGTCGCGCAACAAGAAATAGACAAGAAGCCCTTCTTCAACTTGAAGAGGATGTCGACGCCATCATTGTTGTCGGAAGTGGAAAATCGAGCAACGCCAAAAGATTGTATGAAATTGCTCGTGTGACCCATCCCCAGATTGATGCTTTTCTAATCGAAGAAGCAACTCAACTCTCAAAAGAAGCCCTAAAAGCCAAAAGACACATTGTTTTATCAAGTAGCGCTAGTACGCCACTATCGCTTATCGAAGAAATTAGAAACGAGATAGCCAATCTTAAATAACTTTTGGCAAACGCTCGTGATCAAAAGCTTGAATTATCAAATCTTTATCGATGCTCAATAAATATTTTTCCATTTTTGGCATGAAGATCTTTTCAATTTCGTGAGGCAGGTCGAGATAGTTAAACTTAGCGTTAACAATATCGCGGCGAACATGATGAGGAGCATCCCCTGATATATAAATATCGCAGTCTTCTTTTTTCGCTACTTCCCAGTACCGGCTTCCACCGCCACCGATAATGGCAATCTTTTTGATAAAAGGTTTGCCTTCATGTATTAATAAACCATAATTGACGTCGAGTTTATGCTTTGCATAATCGGCAAAGGTAAAGATATCAGTATCCTCGTGCAAATAACCTATCCTCATCATTGGGTTGAGTAGAGGGGTATAGACACTTTCTAAGTTAAGAGCCTCGCATAAAGCATCGTTCATTCCTCCCTCTCCAGCATCAAAGTTTGTGTGAAAGCTATAAACAGGGATTCCTAATTTATCAATTACTTCGCAGAGCATTTTTTTACTTTCGTCGTTTTTAAAAACACGATATTTAGTTCCGAAAATAAATGGGTGATGAGTAATGATGAGATCAGGATGGATGAAATTGTTTGACTTTCGGAAGTATTTCCCAGTCTAAATCCAGGCAAAGTAGAATTTTTTTAATATCTTCGGGAATTTTTCCCGTCATCAAACCCACTCGATCAAATGATTCAGCGAGTCGCTTGGGAAAACGCTTTGATATCAAGCGAAGAAACGTTTTTGATTTCATGTTAAATTACTCCCATGATTTTTTCTTTTTCGTTTTGTAACTCAACTAGTCGACTGGGTGGAATATTTTTCTTTTTTAAGATGTTATCAATTTCGCTAATTCGGGAGATATATTTCTCTTTAAAAATGGAAGTTTTTTCTACTCTAAGTATAGGTCCAAAGGTTAAATCTTCTTCGCTATAAAAAGCGATATCAGAACGAATGAAACGGATGATTTCATAATATATATTTTCTTCTTTTATCATTCTCTCATCAGCGATGATGAAACCGATTTTTGTCAAATAATCTCGCACTTCTTTGATTTGACTATGCGAATCGATAATTATGGTTTGAACTTTTTCTAATTTGCGAGGATGGTCTTTCAAAATGTTGATGATTGTTTCCCCTCCCATTCCGGCGATTATGACAGTGTTAACGCAGCTAGGAAGATCAGAAATGCCATCAGAAAATAAGGGGACAATAATGTCCTCAAGTTTTTCTTTTGTCAACGCTTTAACCAATCGGTTATAGGGGCCCTTCTTATTTTCAATAGCATAGCCATGATTCACTTTTCCTGACTCATATAAAGCAATCATTAATTTGCCGTGATCGCTACCGATATCAGCCACCACGCTTGCGGGGGTCATCTCAAGAATTGTTTCCAATCGAAGTGAAAGTTTTATCATAATGAACCTCCTTGATAATCGTTATATTTATTATTCTTTTGGTTTGCTCTCATTTTGCGTATTGCTTTAGCCTCAATTTGACGAATTCGCTCACGTGTGACGCCAAATTCGTGTCCTACCTCTTCTAAAGTACGTGGATGATTGTCATCTAGACCATAACGAAGACGAATGATTCTCTCCTCTTTTGGGCTCAGCGAGGATAGTATGGAATTCAGCTTTTCTCTCAGCTGATTTCTCGTGACATAATCGTTAGGAGATTCGCTAGTTTTGTCTTCTAAAAAATCGCCCAAACGAGAACCATCTTCATCACCGATAGGAAGTTCCATAGAAATGGTATCCATCGTTAATCTTTGGGTCTCTAAAATTTCTTTGGGGGATAGTAGACCAGCTAAGGCGATGCTTATTTCTTCAGCGGTTGGTTCTCTACCATTTTCCTTAAGAAAAGTGGTTTTGGCTTTATTGATTTTGTTCATTCTTTCAACGATATGAACAGGTAGACGAATGGTTCGCGCTTGATCAGCAATGGCGCGTGAAATCGCCTGGCGAATCCACCATGTTGCATACGTAGAGAATTTGAAGCCTTTAGTGTAGTCAAATTTTTCGACTGCCTTCATCAATCCGCAGTTGCCTTCCTGAATTAAATCGAGAAAAGCAATGCCTCGACCAATGTATTTTTTGGCGTTATTAACTACTAATCGTAGGTTATGGCTTACTAGCTCATTTTTTGCCTCTTCATCACCGCTCGCAATTCTTTTAGCAATAGCTAATTCTTGCTTGGTATCCAGAAGAGGAAATTTAGCGGCGTCACGTAAATATATGCGTACCGAATCGGTGGTTTTTAGTTCATCGGCTTTGTAGTCGTTGACTTGTTCAACATCTTTAGCAATATCTTCTGAATCGCTATCTTCGAGAACTAAATCTTCATTTTGGAATTCAAATTCATCTTCTTCGCTATCATCAATGACTTGAAAGTTGGATAGGATGAATGTGGTTAATTTGTCGACATCATCTTCTTCTAGATGATAAATTGCGATGATATCATCGATTTGACTCTGCAATATTTCGCCTTTCGCCTGATATTTGTTCATAATTTCTTGCTCAATCGCAGAGAAATCAATAGATGGTTCAGAGGGTAATGAAAAAGTGTTCTCTTGACCAACAGGAATTTGACCAAGAATTTTTTCTTCAAGACTAGGATGTGGTCTTCCTCTTCTCTTTTTTATCGTTGGTAAACTATCCTTTTTATTCACATTAATATCCTTAGATTTTGCCTTTATAGTCGCCGAGTCTTTTACTGCGAGTTGGGTGACGTAATTTGCGAATTGCTTTCGCTTCAATTTGACGAATTCTCTCACGTGTGACACCAAATTCCCGGCCCACTTCTTCGAGTGTTCTGGGGCGGTTATCGTCTAATCCATAACGAAGACGGATGACTCTTTCTTCACGATCAGAGAGGTCTTTTAAAATGGAATAAAGCTCTTCTTTTAAGAGTTGGCGAGTAGTAAATTCGGTTGGCGATTCCGATTCTTTATCTTCGATAAAGTCTCCAAGATGAGAATCATCTTCTTCACCGATTGGTGTTTCCAATGAAACTGGTTCCATCGCAATACGTTGTATTTCACGAATACGTTTTGGAGATAAATCACCATTGAGGGCTTCACTGATTTCTTCAGCGGTTGGTTCTCTGCCTAATTCTTGAATTAGAGTTCTTTGTACTCTAGTCATTTTATTAATAGTTTCAACCATGTGAACAGGAATACGAATCGTACGAGCCTGATCAGCGATGGCTCTAGTAATAGCTTGACGAATCCACCATGTGGCGTAAGTCGAAAACTTATAGCCTTTGGTATAATCGAATTTGTCGACGGCTTTCATTAAGCCGAGGTTTCCTTCTTGAATTAAGTCAAGAAAGGCCATTCCTCTACCAACATAATGTTTAGCAATATTAACCACCAACCTAAGGTTGCGGTTAATTAATTCTTGTTTTGCATCTTCATCGCCTTCATCGGCTCTTTTGGCAATAATTGGTTCTTCTTCGGGTTTTAAAAGGGAAAACTTGCCAATTTCCTTCAGGTACATTTTCACTGAGTCATTAACTCTTACTTCGCTGCCAAGAGAAATATTGAGATTATCGACATCAATTTCTTCTTCTTCTTCTTCCTCTTTGACTACGGAATCACTAACAAAGAAATCGTCATCTTCGATTGGTTCTTCTAAGTTAATTTTAGAATCATCGATTTTATCTAAATCCTCGTCTTCCTCTTCCTCGTCGTCTTCTATTTCGCTGGTTACTTCAATTTCTTGAGAAGCGAAAAATTCCATTAAATCAGAGATTGCATCATCGTCTAATTCATATGCTTGTAGGCGTTCATATATTTCACTTTGGCTGATAGTGCCCGTGAGCTTGGCTTTTTTTAAGAGTTCAGTTTCGACTTCTTCCAATGATTTGACTTCATCAGCTTTTTTGTTTGCTTCATTCTTAACTTTCTTAGCTTTCAGCTCAACTGTTTCAGTTTCTTTTTTGGGTCTACCGCGCTTCTTTTTTTCGGTTTCTTCCACCACTACTTCGACGGGTGCTTTTGGTTTTCTTCCCATAATGATCTCCTCCTTAGGAATTATTTATTCTTTTTCGCTTTTCGACGATTGTATTCGGCGAGAATACGAGCTTGCTCAAGTTGTGATTTGCCTTCTAAGGATCGCTCGAGCATATCTTTTTCAAAGATTCTTTCTTTTTCGCCATTGATGGCTTCGAGTAAATTGTTCAATAACTGTTGATCGCATTTTTGTGGATGAGTCTTCTCTAAATAGAGAGTAGTCACTTCGTTAACTAACAAATCCTTATTCTCTAAATCACTCATTTCAATAGAGGCCAACAAGTCGACTGGTTCAAAGTCTTCGTGATTTTGCATATAATCGACAAGGTAATTGGCGACTTGGCGATAGGTTTCATCATAAAATCCGGTCAATTTGTCTTCATAGAAGGATATTGCTTCTTTGTTTTGCAACATTTGATAGAGAAATTCTCTTTCTGCCATTTCTAATCGGCGAAGAACCTTTCTTTCCGGATGGAATGATCGAATAATATCTTCTGGTTTTTTCGTAGCCTGTTCATTGCGGACTTGTTTTAGTAAAGCACGCAGACTATCGACATCATAACCAGTGACTCCCGATAATTGATGTAGATAATTATCTAAATCCAATTGATCTCTAATGCTGAGCAAGATAGGAACAAATTCACTGATTAACTGCTTTTTTTGTTCAGCAGTTTTCAAAGGGTTGCTTCGTTTAAAATATTTAAGAGCAAAATCGACGCGATTGAGCAATTTTTGAAGGTAAAAGCGCAATGCATCCGGGCCTTTGCTATTGAGTATTTCATCCGGATCCTCGGTGCTGCCTTGGTTATCAACAATCATGCAAGGTATTTGGGCTTCTTGGAGCATTTTGCTGGCTTTCATCATGGCAGTTTGCCCTGGTAAATCGCCATCGAGGCAGAGTCTAACTTCAACATTTAACATGCGTAGCATGGAAATATGCTCGTTAGATAAAGCGGTGCCCATTAAAGCGACAGAGTTATCTATTCCGATTTTGGAAAGAGCAAAAACATCCATGAAGCCTTCGCAAACATAAATGCAGTTAGCAATTCGAGCTTTTTCTTTAGCGATGTGGTAATTATAAAGAATGCTACTTTTATGAAATAAAAGAGTTTCTGGCGAATTGATATACTTGGTTTCGGGTCCATCTCCGATTCTACGGGCGCTGTAACCGATAACACGGCCTTCTGAGTCACAGATAGGGAAGATGGCTCTTCCTTGATTCTTATCGACATAATTCCCATTAATTAGAGTTGCGATGCCAACATCCTCAAGGGTTTTGACGGAATGTCCCTTAGTCATCAAGAATTGACATGTTGCCTGACCATCTTTCAAAGCGTATCCAAGGAGGAATTTTTCTTGAATGGTATGATCTAAATTACGGGTCTTAAAATATTCAAGTCCTTCTTTTCCTTCGGCGGTGTTCAAGGCATATTGATAATAAAGAGTTAAGTCTTTAAGACATTTAAAAAGCGGTATTTTTTCAGGATCCTCTGGTTTAACATAAGTTTGCTTTTTATCGAGACGTTCGTCGTGATATCCAGAAAGATCCGCGACTTTCTTCATGGCTTCAATAAATGGGATATGAAGATATTTTTGCACAAACGAAATGGCAGAGCCACCTGTTCCGCAAACGAAGCATTTAAACATTTTCCTTTCAGGACTAATACTCATTGAGGGATTTGTATCATCATGAAAAGGACATTTAGCGACATAGTTCTTTCCCTTTTTATTGACAGGGATAAAAGACGATACTACTTGAACTATATCGGCGTGGTTTAGTACATCATTAATTAAACTTTCTTCAAATGCCATGTTACCTTAAATTAATAGAAAATCTTAACCGAGAGATATTTCTCTAAGTCTTTAATTTGCAAACGAATTTGTTGCATTGTATCGCGATCGCGAATAGTAACCGAACTATCCTCAAGAGTGTTGAAATCAACAGTAACACAGTATGGTGTTCCAATTGCATCTTGTCGGCGATATCTTTTGCCGATACTTCCAGTATCGTCATAAACGGTGCTCATGTATGTTGATAAAATCTTTTGGACTTCTTGAGCTTTGTCTTCCAGTTTTTTGCTCAATGGTAAGACGGCAACTTTGTAAGGGGCTAAAGAAGGCACAAAATGCATGACTATGCGAGAATCATTTTCTCCGATAGTCTCTTCTTCATAGGCGTTGCATAAAGTCATCAAAATCAACCGGTCTAAGCCAACAGAAGGTTCAATGCAAAAGGGTACGTATTTTTCATTGGTTTCAGGATCGAAATAATCGATCGTTTCACCACTATATGTGGCATGGCGTTTTAAATCATAATCAGTTCGATCAGCGATACCCCAAATTTCTCCCCAACCAAAAGGAAAACGATATTCAATATCAGTAGTTGCTTTGGAATAGAAAGCTAATTCGGCAGTTTCGTGATCCCGGAAGCGTAAATCTTCTTTTTTGATTCCTAAATCAGCAACGAAATCTAGGCAGCGTTTTTTCCAAAAATCAAACCATTTTAAATCTTCTCCTGGTTTGCAGAAAAATTCCATTTCCATTTGAGTGAATTCCCTCATCCTGAATGTCATTTGTCCTGGAGTAATCTCATTTCTAAAGGCCTTGCCAACATTGCATATACCAATTGGTAATTTTCTTCGAGTGGTTCTTAAAATATTTTTGAAATTAACAAAGACGCCTTGAGCGGTTTCAGGACGTAAATAAACAACTGACTTACTGTCTTCGGTTACACCGATGTGAGTTTTGAACATCATATTAAACTTGCGGATATCGGTAAAATTAGTTCCGCCACAATTTGGACATTTCACATCATTGCTGCGAATAAAAGACATTAGTTGTTCGTCGTTTAATCCGGCGATATCAGCATCAGGGAATTGTTTTTCAATTAATTGATCAGCGCGAAATCTCATCTTGCAGTCTTTGCAGTCGAGCAAAGGGTCGTTAAAAGTGGAAACGTGTCCAGTTGCTTCCCAAACTTTTGGATTCATCAAAATCGCGGCATCAATGCCAACGTTGGTAGGTGATTCTTGAACGAATTTCTTCCACCACATCTTTTCGATGTTTCTTTTTACTTCAGAACCTAGTGGGCCATAATCCCATGTATTGGATAAACCACCATATATTTCAGAACCTTGGAATAGAAAACCAGAGGTAATAAAATGGTTTGTGACTTTGTCAAAATCGAATTTGCTCATAATATAACTCCTCCTAGAGAGTGCGTGCTTGAATAGTATAGGTACACGCGGGAGGAATTGTCAACCTATTATAAGTGTATTAATAGTTTTCTTTTTATTATTTGTTTAGTATGGCTGCTGTCCTTAAAGAAAAACCATAAGAGTCATTAATGAAGGTTACGAATTTATTGAGAATGAATAAAGCATTTTCTTTTGTGCAGTGAGGTGAGCCAACGTTGCTATTTTTTGCATTAAAAATGCTTCTTAAAAGAAGCATTTGTTCTTTAGAAAATTCTCTTTCGGTGTCCTCATTAAGGCAAGAGGAACAAACAAAACCGCCATCGCTAAAAGAGAAAGTTCTGATATCCTTTTTATTTCCGCAAAAAACGCATTTATTAACTTCAAATTCATAACCTGAAATTTTAAAAATTTTGGCTAAGTATATTAACATGGGCATCCACGGATCGCTTATATTTTTTAAGGTATCAATCGTGTCTACTAAATCATTAAAAATTGATACTTTTTCTTCATCTTGCAAAAGATTTTTTGTGGCTTCATTAATCAACATCAAAGAACCGAGGTAGTAATAGTCATTTGTCAATTTTATTGGGGAAGAAATAATTGTGCTTGACTTCAAAACAGGGTACTTAAAATTTCCTTCCTGTAGTTCAATATCAGCAATAACTAAGTTGGTGTTTAAAGCAGCATTTTTACTATTTGGTCCTAGTAGACCCCTTACTAAAAAAGTAATGCTCTCATCGCTACTTATCGCATTGACAATACCATCTTTTTCTTTGTAGGGAGTAATAGAGATAACCACGACTCGCATTACTATTTCTCCAGTTTATACCCAAAAGTCTCAAGCGCTTTTTCTTCATTCCGCCAGTCTTTCTGAACTTTGACGAGCAGTTCGAGAAAAACATGTTTTTTTAGAAGTGCTTCAATGTCGTTGCGGGCTCTTGTGCCAATAAGCTTTATGCGTTTGCCGTTCGCTCCAATAACAATTCCTTTTTGGCTTTCTTTTTCAACGATGATACTGGCTTTTATCGGCATTGGGTTTTTCTCCCACTCGATGTTTTCCATATAGATAGCAATTGAATGAGGAACTTCTTCTTTTAGATTTTTTAAAACTTTTTCACGGATAATTTCTTTTATTTGGAATACTTCATCTTTATCAGTTTTGACATCTGTGGGATAAAATGGTTGACCCTCTGGCAATAGAGAAATGACTCTTTTCAACAGGTCATCTAAATTGAACTTTTCCGTCGCCACAGTTTCAATAATTTTGGCATCAGGAAAATAAGAAAGGTATTTTTCTTTGAGCTTATCAACATGGACTAAACGAGCTCGATCAATTTTATTAAAAACGATAATCAATGGAGAATTGCGAATATCTAAGTGTTCTAGTAAATATTCATCCCCAGGACCAAAAATAAGAGAAGCATCGACAATCAACATATTGACATCGACGTCATGGGCAGTGCTGTATGCCATGTTATTCATGCGCTTTCCTAAGATTTGGTGTGGCTTATGAATGCCTGGAGTATCGACAAAAACAATCTGCGCTTCAGGACTGTTATAAATACCACGAATATTGTTTCTTGTTGTTTGAGATTTATCAGTAACAATCGAAATTTTTTGATTTAATAAACCATTAATAATGGTCGATTTCCCGACGTTTGGACGACCGAGAATTGATACAAAACCTACTTTCATCATTTTAGATCTTCAGGAGAAAAAGCGAATGGTAGCAACTCAACAACATTGGTTTCTCTAACCATGCCTTTCATGTTAGTCATATATATCGGGGCTTCGCTTGGATATAATTCGCTTATTACTTGACGGCAAGCACCGCAAGGTGAGATTGGCTCATCAGTATCGCCGCTTAAAGCGAATGCGACAAAATCTTCTTTTTTATAACCATGCATATAAGCATTATACAGGGCATTTCTTTCCGCACACATACAAAGTGGGTAGGAAGAATTCTCGATATTAGCTCCGAGAAAAACACTCCCGTCTTTGCATTCAACAGCTGCTCCTACTGCAAATTTTGAATAGGGCATGTAGGACAGTTTTCTTGCTTCTTTTGCTCTTTCGATTAATTTTTCTTTTTCCATTGTATTTTTACTCCTTTTTAAGTATTTCATCCTGCAAGGCAAACATCACTTTTTCATCTTCTTCGGCTATGTGATCAAAACCGAGTAAATGAAGCAAACCATGAACAAACAGAAACTGTAGCTCTCGTTTTAAAGGATGGCCGTACTCCTCAGCTTGCTGACGAGCTTTTTCTACTGAAATGTAGATATCACCTAAACAAACGGGACTGGTATTGTCTTTCAGCAATTCCAAGGGGTTCGCTTCTCCGTCCAAAAAGGCGAAAGAAATCACATCAGTGGGACGATCAATATGGCGGTAATCTCTATTCATTTTATGAATAAATTCATTATCGACAAAACTGACACTCACGATGACATCATCGCCGACATTGAGATGATGAAGAGTTTTTTCTAATAACCTCGTGTATTCCTCTTCAAATGAAGAGAGTTCAGAAAATGTTGTTTGAAAATCTAGTTCCATTTTTAGGGACTATATGATAGCACGAGCCTAAAAAAGTTGCTATATTATTTCATCATTTTGATGAATGACATTTGAAATTGCCACTTTTGTTTGTAAATACTTTCTTCTCTTCTCTGAAAATGAGAAAAGGATGTTCAAATTAGAATACAAAGCGAACTCCACAGACAAATAGAAAACAATAAAAGGAATCGAAAATTGTTGATTGGCAATCATCAAGCCGCATGTGGCGATGAGCATAATTAAAACAAAGGAATACTTTTTCAATAAAGCCATTTTCCCATATTGATAGGTTTTATCATGAAGAGCTAATTCGTTTTGACGAAAATCATCGATGTCTTTTGATTTAATCAAGGTCTTCTCATCTCTGCTAATTTCTTCTTCTTTCTTTTTAAGAAAGGATTTGAGATAGAATGCATCTAAAAGGGCAATCAATAAAGGAGCGATGATTAGTAAAATATTCCGCGGATCATTGATTAGAATAATGAATATGAGGAATGCACAAATGAGAAAAACATAGAGAAAATTCAGAGGAGTTGACATCACCATCTGTTTAAATTTTTCGAATCGCTGATGAAACAAATTATATTCTTTAGGTTTTATATCAATTATTTCTAAAACATCAATGTCCATTCGATGCATGAGTTTGAACAAACTACTACGCAGCAATATTTCGAAAAAACCAAAAGCAACCAGTAACAAAAGAGGGATAAAAAGGGAGATGTCTTTATTAAAAAAGTACACCGACAATACTCCTGATATTCCTGTCATCAATTGGCATAAAAAAGGCATGATATAATCCTTCTTCTTAATGTTGCTTTGATACACAAACGGGCAGGGAGTATCTGCATAATTATTAATCAATAATCCTGTCTTATCCCAAAGATTAAAGAACTTCTTGAAACTAAGGGAGTATGTGCCTTTACCGGGATCCGATATTTGAATCCTATTCCATTTTATTCCAGTTATCATTACCGCGTGTTTATTCTCAGTTTCCTGATTCAGACTAACTATCAAAGGAAAGACTTTGTTCTTTTTAATCTCCTCTGCATCTTCTACTTTAAAGCCAACCAGCTCGACGTTATATTTCAGGGCAATTTCCCTCAATTGCTGATAAGAAAAGGGTTGATTCTTCTCATGAAAAGGCAGATATAAATAGTTATTATCTTTATGAATGACAGCAAGCAACATCTTTATACATGCGTATCCGCAATCATATTCTCCGATTTGGGGTATGTAAAACATAAAAAACCTCCTATTAGATAAGAGGGGGTAAAGATCTTAAAATACTAAAAATAAACTAAGATTAAAAAAAGACTCAAAGAGTCTTAATTTTTGAATGATTTCTTAAACTTAGTGAATAAGGAATCTTTTGGATTGCTGGAATTGCGGAACGCTTCGAGAATAGTTTTTTGTTCTTTAGTTAATGTTGTTGGTACTCTTACAATAAGATGGACGAATTGATTTCCTGGCTTACCAGATCGTAAATCTTTAATACCTTGACCTTTCATTCGAAGGATTTGGCCAGGCTGAGTTCCCGCCGGAATATTCAATGTGACATCACCGTAAACAGTTGGAACATCAATATTTGTACCTAAAACTGCGTCGACAAAATCGATGGGAACATCCAAGTGAATGTCGTTACCGTCTCTTTTGAAATCGCTGTGCGGTTTGATGAGAACTTCGACATATAAGTCTCCGTTAGGACCACCATTAGCTCCTCTTTCGCCTAAACCGCTGACTCGGATTTGTTGACCTTCGTTAATGCCGGCTAAAATGTGAACAGTGACATCTTTTTTCTT